>JADFLZ010000207.1 GCA_022564135.1 Candidatus Zixiibacteriota bacterium | reverse complement strand
ATTTTGAAGACCTGCTATAAACGCCATTTGAGAAGCTACCTAAAGTAGACGAGATTGGACCTTGGTCCTTAGTAAAGCTAGACATTGTAAAGAGATACGCTGAGAAATATTCCCTTATAATAAAGCAGCAGCAGCGGTTTTCGCATGTCTACATTGACGCGTTCTCTGGAGCCGGTATTGCTAAATTGAAGAAAACTGAAAAATATGTA
The DNA here is from genome assembly GCA_022564135.1 of Candidatus Zixiibacteriota bacterium. Taxonomy (GTDB): domain Bacteria; phylum Zixibacteria; class MSB-5A5; order GN15; family FEB-12; genus JACZWU01. Next base: position 4,748 of record JADFLZ010000207.1, on the reverse strand, counting down.
CTAGGCAGCCCCTTAAACGCATTGAACGTGAGCCCACCTTTTGATCATTATTACTTCATTGATTTGGACGGAGAGAAGATCGATTTTCTGAGGGATGCGACCAAAGACAGGAGCAATGTAAGTATTGAAGTTGGTGATTGTAACAGCATTCTACTAGAAAAGATATTCCCTAAGGTAAAATATACTGATTTCAAACGGGGTTTGTGTCTGCTTGATCCTTACGGTCTTCACTTAGATTGGAAAGTACTTCTTTCTGCAGCTAGTGCGAAAAGCATTGAAGTTTTTATTAATTTCCCTATGATGGATATAAATATGAATGTATTGTGGAGGAAGAATCCTGAAGGACAGGATCCGTTACAGATAGAAAGAATGAATCTGTTCTGGGGTGATGATTCTTGGCGTGACGTTGCCTACGATACTGAAAGTGATTTATTCGGGCATCCTTCGAAATATTATGATTCTAATAGGAAAATTGCTCTTGCTTTCAAAGATAGGTTGAAAAAAATAGCAGGTTTCAAGCATGTGCCGGATCCAATTCCGATGAGAAATACATCACAGGCAGAATTGTACTATTTGTTTTTTGCTTCACACAAAAAAGCAGGTTATGATATTGCAAGATATCACTTTGAGAAGTATACTAAATTTGGAGCGAGTGGATGGCAGCAAAATCAAAAATAGAATGGACTCATACAACCTGGAATCCGGTTACGGGTTGTGATAAAGTTAGTGCCGGTTGTGATCACTGCTACGCTGACCGTATGTCCAAGCGCTTGAAAGCTATGGGGGTCTATAAATATCGCAACGGATTTGATCTTACTATTCACCCCGATGTTCTGGATGCGCCATCAAAATGGACAACACCTCAAATTGTATTTGTGAACTCTATGAGTGATTTGTTTCATGAAAAAGTACCGTTTGAGTTTCTTCAGGAAATATTCAAGGTAATGGAGCATTACCCTCAGCATACTTTTCAGGTCCTTACCAAGAGGTCAAAACAGTTAATTCGCTTGGGAAAGAAATTGAAATGGTCTGATAATATCTGGATGGGGGTAACTGTTGAAAACAAGCATTACAGATATCGTATAAAAGATTTGAAAAAAACAGGCGCTAAGGTCAAATTCCTATCTTTAGAGCCGCTTATCGGGCCGTTGCCGGACATGGACTTAACGGAAATTGACTGGGCCATAGTCGGCGGCGAATCCGGCCCCGGTGCCCGCCCTATGAAAGAAGAATGGGTCTGGGAAATCAAAGAGCAGTGTGATAAGCAAGATGTTTCCTTTTTCTTCAAGCAATGGGGCGGAGTTAACAAAAAGAGAACTGGCAGAATTCTCGGTAACAGGACCTGGGATGAAATGCCCAATAAAAACCCCTTTGCTAAGGATCAGCTTAGTCTCACGACTAATTTTTCCGTTTAACTTTGGCACTCTATCTTTCTTCAACTGTTTAAGAAACTATGAGTCTCTCAAAAAACATATCTGTCGGTGTTTTAGCGCTGCAAGGGGATTATGAAGCGCACAAAAAGCAGCTGCAGTCTCTCGCTGTAAAAGCTCGAGAAGTTCGTCTGGCGGGTGACCTCAAAAATCTGGATGCCCTGATAATCCCCGGCGGGGAGACAACCACTATGGACAAACTGATTGACAGGTTCAAGCTGCGTCAGCCGTTAATAAATTTTTGCCGAAGTAAGCCTGTTTTTGGCACCTGTGCCGGTCTGATAATGCTTTCAAAAAAAATCGAAGATAACCAGTCCGGAGTGGAGCCGCTGGGACTGCTGGATATTGATGTTCTGCGTAACGGCTATGGCCGGCAGGTCTTTTCGTTTGAAGAAGAGATAAATATTAATCTGGGTAACGGTAAATCGCAAATGGCGGCCACTTTTATCAGGGCACCCAAAATCACCAGAATAGGCAAAGGCGTGAAAGTACTCGGGGAATTCAAAAATGAGCCGGTATTAATTTCTCAAAACAAGGTTCTGGCCAGCTCTTTTCATGCTGAATTAGGCCAGGATACCTCGCTACTACGCTATTTTTTGAAGACTTTTGCATCAGGTTGACTTAGACTAAAATTATGCCTTAATTGGACACAGAACGATGCACAAAGTTATTTTCACACAGTCATTTGGGGAAAATTCGGCCCACTCTGAAAAGCCCAAAGCCCCGCCGGTCAGAGACCGGGTGCAGGTGCCTCGTTCCAGGATCCCCAGGTGGCTGAAAGTCAGCCCCAGATTCGGCCCCGGCTACCAGAGAGTACGCTCAATCTTAAAAGAGCACGGACTTCACTCGGTCTGTCAGGAAGCCTCCTGTCCGAACATCAGAGAGTGTTTTGACGAAGGTACCGCCACTTTTATGATATTGGGGAAACATTGTACCCGTGGCTGCAATTTCTGTGATGTAATAAAAGCTAAGCCCGAAGGTCTCGATTTAGAAGAACCGAAACGGCTGGCTATTACAGTCGCCGAACTTGGCTTAAAACAGGTTGTAATTACATCGGTGACGCGCGATGACTTACCCGATGGCGGCGCCCAGATATTTGTCAAAACAATGCAGGAATTACGTGAGCGGGACAAAGCAGTAAAAGTTGAGTTTTTGATTCCCGACATGCGCGGCAATGCTGAGGCATTGGGTTGTATTCTTGATTCGGGCGTTGATGTGCTGGCCCATAATGTTGAAACAGTCGGCCGTCTGCAAAAACGTGTCCGCGGCGGGGCGCCCAAACTTGAGCGCTCGCTCTGGGTCTTAAACTATGCCCACAAATACCGCCCTCGTCCGGTAGTCAAAAGCGGCATGATGGCCGGGCTTGGCGAAACCAAAGAAGAAATTATAGAATTGATGAAGCAGGTTTGCGATGCCGGAGCTGATATCTTTACAATAGGTCAGTATCTGCGGCCCTCGCCGGCTCATCTTCCGGTAGAAAGATATTACCGTCCCGAAGAATACCAGGAGTTAGCCCGAGTAGGCAAGGAAATAGGATTTGGCCATGTCGAAGCCGGTCCTTTGGTGCGGAGTTCTTATAAAGCGTTCAACCAATCAAAGGATTTATTGGAGGCACGATGATTAAAGAGATTATTATGGCTAAACATCACGGTTTCTGCATGGGGGTCAAAAGAGCGATCAACATTGCCGAAGAAACCGCCGAAAAGAGCGATGAAAGAGTCACAATACTCAATGAAATTGTTCACAACGAATCGGTTGTGGAGAAATTCCGTGAACAGGGAGTTCAGCAGGCTTTTTCCGTTGAAGATGTAGAAGGCGGCACCTTAATAATTTCCGCACACGGTATTGCTCCCGATGTAATTAAAAAAGCCGAGGCACAGGGCTTAAAAGTAATTGATGCTACCTGTCCGCTGGTGACCCGCATATATGACATCATTGTCAAAGCTGTCGAGCAGGGCTTCCATATTATCCACTATGGAGAAGCCGACCATGATGAAACTTACGGGGTGGTAGGTTATGCACCGGACAAGATTACCGTAGTCTCTGATCACGAGTCGCTACTAGCGCTGCCCGACTGGAAAGAGCGCAAACTGGGCCTGACTGTACAGACGACTGCCCATGAAAAGGAATTCGAAGAGGCCGAAAAATTAGCAATAGAGAAGTGGCCGCAAATAAAAATTTTCAACACGATATGTAACGCAACCACTAAGAGACAGCAGGCAATTTTAGAGCTGGCTCCAAATGTTGATATGGTACTGGTGGTCGGCTCAGAAACATCGGCTAATTCAAACCGTCTGGCACAAATATCAGATGGCATCTGCGGACGGGGCATTCTGATTAGCTCCGTAGATGATATCAAAGATGAATGGTTTGAAGATAAGTATGAAAAGATAGGCATCTCAGCCGGAGCTTCGACACCGGATTATCTGGTAGAGGCTGTTATTGAGAAGTTAGTAGAATTATCAGGCGGTACAGCTAATGTTGTGCTGCCGGAGAAGAGAACAAAAATTGCACGAGTGGCAAGGTAGTAAGAAGTTTCGCTCCATAATAATGGAGCGGAAAATTTTGAGGGGCTAAAGATGGCACATTTAGGAAATTATTTCATTTTTGCTGCTACCGGCTGCACGATATTATCGATGCTTTTATATCTCTTAGTCTGGAGAGGGGATGAGGGCAAGCGCTATATCGCCCGGCTTTTCTATAAATTCGCGACAACTTTTGCCGCTTTAGCCATAGCAACTCTGCTTTACCTGATAATAACTCACGATTTTACTGTAGCTTATGTTCATTCATATTCTTCGACTGACCTGCCGCTCGGTTATCTGATAGCTACGTTATGGGGAGGACAGCAGGGGACTTTCCTGCTCTGGCTGTTTTATACTTCAGTAATGGGCCTGGTCATGATCTACACCGCCAAGAGATTTGAGCCGGGCAATATGATGTTCCTTAATCTCTTTAATTTATCGCTGCTTGCAATTTTATTGAAAAAATCTCCCTTTGAGCTTATGACTGTTTTTCAGATTGAAGGCGCCGGTTTAAATCCGCTGCTGCAGAATTTCTGGATGCAGATACATCCGCCGATTATGTTCATTGGTTTTTCGGCTATAGTTTTTCCTTTCTGCTTTGCCATGACAGCTCTGATTGATAAAAAGTATAATGTCTGGGCAGAGTCTGCCCGCAAATGGACACTGTTTGCCTGGGTAACGCTGGGAACGGCTTTAATTTTAGGCGGCTACTGGGCTTACGAAACTCTGGGCTGGGGAGGTTTCTGGGCCTGGGATCAGGTAGAAAACTCTTCACTTATTCCCTGGAGTTTCC
>JADFLZ010000206.1 GCA_022564135.1 Candidatus Zixiibacteriota bacterium | reverse complement strand
TTGTCACCCTCAAGTCTTGCGCCTATTTTATCAGCAAGCTGAGCGGTTGTCAGGCTGACATTATTCCAGGTTGTCTTCAAGGTATTTGATTACCTTGTCTGTAACGTCAAATTCTTCTTTGATATAGGCCAGCCCGCTCTGCAGGGTGAACACGATGTCATAGTTGCCTTCTATCGCTACAGCTTCGATAGCTTGGTTAACGCTTTGAAGTAGTGGTTCCAGAAGCTGTGACTGTTTTCTTTCGGCCTTACCGTTGGGGCCGTAAATTTGCCTGGTAAAGGCATCAAGAGCATCTTTTTTGGCATTAATAGCAGCTTCTTTTTCTTGCTTCTTGTCATCAGACAATATCAGTTTCTGTTTGTCGTATTCCGTCAGCAATTCTTCGAGTTCCTGCTGCTTGGACAGAGCTTCATCTTCCCAGGCTTTAGCGTCGATATTAAACTGTTCCTGAGCTTTGGCCCATGGTTTGAATTCTTTTTGAATGCGTTCGTCACGGACGTACCCAATCTTCATCCCCTGTGCTGACAGGCTTTCAGCCGCAAGAGGCAGAAGCATCAGCCCCAGCAGTAAAATCAATAAGAATTTTTTCCCTTTTCTCATACTATCTCCATTTGAAAATCGATTGTTATCTAAAAGTTGTGCCAAGCTGGAAATGCGGTCTCCATTTCTTTTCCTGCCCGTCAAGATTGTCCAGCGGGTAGCCGAAGTCAAACCCTATAGTCCCGATACCGGGCACCGCTATTCTAAATCCGAATCCGTAACTTTTATAAAGAGTCTTGGGCAGTTTGATATCGCTCTTGTGCAGCCAGGAATTTCCGGCATCAAAAAAAGCCAGAGCATATATCTGTCTTTCAACCAGTGGAAACTGCAGCTCGAGATTTGTAATCAGCATGTATTTTCCGCGTACTCTGGTCTTAAAACCTCCGGCGACAAAAAAGCTATCTATTGGAAGCGAATCAGAATCAACCGCTCGGCCGGTATAATAATAGGTAGTGTCCGAACTGGACACTATTGAGTCCGGTGTCAAAGAGCCGTCGCTGTAGCCTCTTACTACCCCGTCGTAGGCTGTGCCACCGGGTATAAATCTTTCTGAAATCAGTATCCTGTTATCTCCCTTGGGAGAAGTAATCACATTGTACTGGACTCTTGCCGCCAGAGCCAAATTCCCAATAAGTGGAAAAAACTTGGCGATACTTATTTTGTGTTTTTGAAATGTCCAGAAGCCGCCCAGAATGCCTCCGTTAAGAGAAAAAGTGTAGGATAAATCTGCTCCGGCGGTAGCGAACTCTGGCAGGTTTCTGGAGTCCCGGCGGATGGTAAGAGAAAATCTCGATGAGGCGTTCCAGGCTTCGTTGTATTGAAGAATAGTACCCGGATAGGGATCGCCAACAGCCACAACTGTTTCTGAGGCCGGCTCGCCGAGAGTGTCGGTATAACTAAAAAGGCTAATCGATTTGTAAGAATTTTTATCTATAAAATCCTGGTCAAAATCATTGAACCGGGTTTCTTCGAGACGGTAGGTTGCAAACGCTCTAAAATAATTGTCCGGCCAGCGCAGCCTGCGACCCAATCTTAAAGAACCTCCGCGTCTGCCTTCGGTGTAATCGCTGAACCACCTCCGGTTAAGTGCAAAAATATCGGAGCCCAGCAAGGTCGGGCGGTCAAACAGCCAGGGTTCGGTAAAAGACAGTGAAAATGAATTTCTGCGGCTGCCAAACTCTATATTAAAAGAAAGCCTTTGTCCTATACCTCTGAAATTAGGAATGGACATGCCGACATTACCGACTAATCTGTCCCGGCTGTTATAGCCGGCACCTGCCATGATTTCGCCTGTTTGTTTTTCCTTAATATCGAAAACTACATCGACATCGCCGTTTGGCAAATCAACTAAGTCAGGTATGGCATTGGCAAAGTAGTTGAGGGCCATTATATCACGAACCGATCTGATTAACTTGGTGCGGTTGAAGACCTGTTCGGGCAAAGAAGAAATCTCACGTCTTATCACTTTATCTTTGGTCTTGGTGTTGCCGATTATTCTGACCAGATTTATAAGCGACGGCAAGCCTTCGGAAATCTCGTAGGTGATATCGATTATAGAATCGTTGCGGGTTTTCTTTTCGTCGGTAACCTGAATATGCAGATGGCCGATATCCTGATAGGCAGTATAAAGTTCTACGATTGATTCCTGATATTTTTCCGCATCAAAGATGTCTAATTCTTTGAACTTCATTTTGCTGTAGAGGTAGCCGCTCGGCAGCTTTTCGGTTCCTTTGATTTCCAGCTTGCCAAAGTAATAGAGCGGGCCTTCGTAGATTTCGATATGAATGGTCATCAGGTTGCTGGTGGTATCGATTGAGATTGAATCGGAAATCAGGTAGGCATCGCTGAAGCCGCGTTTGTGCAGTTCTGCAATTACTTTTTCTTTGTCTTCGGCGTATTTCTCCTGAGCAAAGTCTGAGCTTTTTAAGAAGCCGCGCTTGCGGTTGCGCATTTTATTGACCAGCCTTTTTGGCTCGACTCGCTGGCAGCCGGATATTATGACTTCGGTGACTTTGACCTTGGACTTTTCGTCTATCTCATACTTTAAGATTGCTTCTGAAGAGTCTGCGCTGTACTGCAGGGAAGATTTTATCTCTGCCTGAAAATAACCCTTGTCGGCATACATTTCAGATATTTTTTGCAGGCCGCGATGAGTCAGGTAGGGTGAGATATAGCCACCGACACCCAGTCCAAGACTCTCTTTCAATTCCGAAGAATTTATTTTTTTGTTGCCGGAAAATTCCAGGCCCGATAACCGAGGCAGTTCATCGACCACTATGAAAACTTTGAGGCCGCCGGTCACTTGTTCGGCTTCGATTGAAATGTTAGAAAAAATCCCCAGCCGGTAAAGACGGCGGATAATGTCTGAAATTAAATTGGGTGCCAGGGACATGCCCGGCTCTAAAGCAGCCACACCGGTTATCAAAGAGGTAGTAGCAATCTTGTTTCCTTCGACAACTACTTCTACAATATTGTAGCTCTTTGCGGTTTGGGCTGCAGGAGCTGACGCCAGAATGGCGACAAGCAGGATTAGACTGGTTAGAAAGAGCGAGAGCTTAAGCAGATACTTCTTCACTCTTTGTTTTCTTGGCAGCTTTTTCAATTTTGCTAATTTTTATTTCCGTATAATCCTGACGGTGTCCCTGGCTGCGGCGGTATTTGGTGCGCCGTTTATATTTGTAAATTCTTACTTTGTCGTCTTTGCCCTCGCCCTGAACTACCGCCACGACTTTGGCGCTGGCAACAAAAGGACTGCCAATTTCGACTTTGTCATTGTCATTTATCAAAAGAACTTCGGTAATATCTATTTTGGCACCCTTTTCTTTGCCCAGAAGAGGGACGCGCAAAACGTCGCCTTTCTCGGCTTGAAACTGTTTGCCAGCTATTTGAAATACGGCGTACATCTAATCCTCCGAATATACTAAAGTTGTTAGTCAGCTTATAGTTAAGCCAACCAAACTAATAGAATCAGGACTTCAGTCAAGACAATTCTTTCCGTTTATGGCATCTTTAGTCAAATTATTAAACTACCGAGCCTTAAAGCGGTTCCATTGTTGAAACTTAGTCAGCTCTGGTTGATTGTGATTGAAAATTTTGCTTATTTAGCACAAATTTGAACTTATGAGAAAATTGATACTTACCTTTGAATTACAAATAGCGGCCAGGTGGTAGTGAACTCAAAAAATGGCTCCAAATTTCGGCTTACTGCCAGGCTGACTCCCAAGGGCGACCAGCCCGGTGCCATCAGGGAACTTTGCCAGGGGCTTGCTGCTGACAATAGCAAACAGACCTTATTGGGAGTGACCGGTTCCGGCAAGACTTTTACAATGGCCAATGTGATAGCCAATTACGGCCGGCCGACTCTGGTAATTTCGCATAATAAAACTCTGGCTGCCCAGCTATACGGAGAATTCAAGGCCTTTTTTCCGGAAAACGCGGTCGAATTTTTTATCAGCTATTATGACTATTATCAGCCCGAGGCCTACCTGCCTACCACCGACACTTATATCGAGAAAGATACTTCGATAAACGAAGATATTGACCGGCTGCGGCTAAGAGCTACAGCTTCGCTTTTGGAGCGCGAAGATGTAATAATAGTTGCCTCGGTATCCTGCATTTACGGGCTGGGCTCACCAACGGAATATAAGAAACAGATGGTTATGCTGAGCCGGGGAGAGCAGATAGACCGCGACGACGTTATTGACAGACTGATAGCCACCCACTACAACCGCAATGAGATAGAATTTGCCCGCGGCAATTTCCGGGTTCGGGGGGATACCATAGAACTGATTCCGGCTTATTATGATAAGGCTTTACGCCTGGAATTCTTTGGCGATGAACTGGAAAGAATTACAGAAATCGATCCCCTGACCGGCGAAATAATCTGCGAAAAAGAGAAGATCGCCATCTATCCGGCCAAGCATTTTATAACTTCCCGCGAGGCATTAGTGAGAGCTATTAAAAATATAGAAATCGAACTAAAAGAGACACACGACAGATTTATTTCTGAAGACAAGCTCTTAGAAGCCCAGCGAATAGAGAGCCGCACCAATTATGATCTGGAAATGCTTAAAGAGATAGGTTACTGCGCCGGCATCGAAAATTATTCACGGCATATGGCCGCACGCCAGCCCGGAGAGCGACCGTCTACCCTGATTGATTTTTTCCCGGATGATTTTCTGACATTTATCGATGAATCGCACCAGTCGATTCCTCAGGTGAGAGGCATGTTCGCCGGCGACCGCAGCCGCAAAGAGACGCTGGTCGCGCATGGTTTCCGGCTGCCCTCGGCTCTTGATAACCGGCCTTTGCAATTTGATGAATTTGACAGCATGATAAAAAAAGTAATTTATGTCTCGGCCACTCCCGCTGATTATGAAATCGAACAGTCCGAAGGGGTAGTGGTAGAGCAGGTTATCCGCCCGACCGGTCTCTTGGACCCGCA
>JADFLZ010000205.1 GCA_022564135.1 Candidatus Zixiibacteriota bacterium | reverse complement strand
CATCGCCGACATTTTTTGTCATTCGCAAGGCCGTCCGGTACAGGGCGTCCATATGAGGCAACGCCTCTTTTTCAAACGCCTGTCGTTTCCTGGCGATATTGGAAGTTGTGTCAGCCACCGTAGACCTCCGAGCCTGACAGATTCCAACTAGCCAAGACGTATAAGCAAAACAGCTTAGCTGATAATAGAGTTCCCATTTAGGCAGAAAATATAAGCCAATTTTGCTGCTTTTGCCACCTTAAGGTCAGAAAGATTATAAAAGAAATCTGCTCTCCTCTGGCGGCCTGCTTAAGGCTGTAATCGCTTTAGTTTCAAGAGCTTTCAGTATTTTATGGTACGACTGCAATTCACGAGTCCTGGCCCCGGAGCCAGACAAATGATTCATTTTGAAACAGTAATAGCCAAAAAAATCTATCAGTCAGAACCAGCCGTCTTATTTGAAATTTGGTAAAGCGCCCCGTCTGATTTTTCCACTATCAGAATTAATTCAAAATTTGAGCTGAGTTCATCAGGCTCATATAAGAGTTTTCTGTTTTTTTTGGTGAACCAGGCCAGGTAGACGTTTTCTTGTTTTTCAAATTTTTCAGTAAGTAAGTCAAAATCGCCGGTTTTTGATTCTGGTAAGTTATGGGAATACTTTCCGGGTGACATTGAAGCAGGCAGTCCGCTTAAGGCATAGATGCCATCGGGAAAGTTGCTGTAGGTTTTGCCTTCTGGCGGATTTTCTTTTAAGTAGCCGGCCAGTCCGGAGTTTTGCCAGCTTATTGTTGAATAACCGCCGGCGCCTTTTGATATAGCAGCGCTTACTTCTTTAAATAAGCCGACAGACAAGCAGACTATCCACAAAACAGAAAATATTGCGGCCGTCTGCTTTGGCCATCTTCTTGAAATTTTGATTGAATCAATGGCAACGATTACAAATAGCAGGATCGGAACATAGACCGGAGACAATAAGCGGTAATCGATTCTGTCGAAGGCAACAATCGAAGATGCAATTATTAAATAGAGAATATAAATCAGGGCAAACAGGGCGAACGCTTTCAGTTTGATTTTTATGTTATCGCTCAGAGCCAAATTTTTAATAGTCTTCAGTAAAAAGATAAAAAGCAGCGCCAGAAGCAGAGAAAAGATTACGATTCTAAACTCGACGAAGGCATGGCTGGCAAAAAGCCATGAACTAAATGTATCCAGCGTGTACAAAATATTTTTGAAAACCGGGACATCTGAACTGGCTCTGTGGCCTGAGAGGGTTGAAGTTATCGCATAATTTCTAATCAGCCAGATTAACAGAGGCGCCAGAGACAGACCGCCGAAAATGAGTGAATACTTCAGTTTTGTTTTAGATGGCAGCCCGCTTAGCCAGAGCCACAGAAAATAGAAACCGACCAAGGTTATTCCCATATAACGGGTCATTGTTGCCAGCGCTGCCAGAATTGACAGCAGTAAAATATCTTTTTGCTCAGGTTTTTGGCCAGCCCTGATGGCCACTAAGAGAAAAGACAAAACCAGCAGATTAAACATTGGCTCAGTCCAGGCAAATTTTGCTACGTTCAACAGCGCCGAAGAGAGCAGCGTGCCTGATATTCCGACAAGACTCAGCAGACTTAAGCCGAAATTATTAAGCAGCCAGAGCGAGGTTAAGAGCACAATGCCGCCCGCCAGGAGAACATTTAGAATTCTGGCCCAAAGTGAGTAATCAATACCGAAAAGTCCTGCTGTGGCCAGCACGGTTGTATAGAGCGGTGGCCAGGCCACCGCCGGCTGCAGATCGTAGATGGCATAGCCGTTGCCGGCCACGACATTTTCTGCGATAGAAATATAACAGGCGGAATCAGGAGATATGCCGATGCCGAATCTGGATGTCATCAAGACAACCAAAATCATGGCGGCCGCGGCGGCGGCTAAAGAAATAGTCTAATATTTTTTGGAAGTGCTGTCGAATATCATATACTTAATTTACACACAAAAAAAACGGACTGTAAACAAATCAATTGGCAGGGCATATATCAAGTTTAGAATCTGATTATTCTTCTTTATACAGCCAAGCTCCGGCAGTTGCCGCCAGCGGAAATTGGAAAAAGCCCCAGATAATTATTGTCATCAGAAGTTTTGTCGGAAAGGTTTCCATCGCCATCAGGGAACCGCTATTCCAAAGCGAGGCAAAAAACCAGACTATCAGACCGGTAACAACTGCTGTTCTGGCTCCGGCTCCAAACCTGGGGCGAATAGCGGCATAAAGCCAGACCATGGCTACTCCCACAATAAAATCCATGATAATAAACCAGGCAACAGCACCGGAATCGGGGCTTGTCTTTCCGAGTGTGTCCATCGCTGCTTTCCATTGCTCTCCTAAAACCGGTTGATTTAGAATGGCATCACCGATACTGAGAATGAAACCAGCCAGGAGACCTCCTAACAGTACCCGGTTAAAATTGATTCTGGTCATAGCTAAACCTCCAGATTAAATCTGTTTTACTAATTTGACCCACATCTTATCAGGTAGCAGTACAATGCTGTATTTAACAAAGAGTAAAAAGTGACTAATTCTGGCAAGTTTTAATCTGCTGGATTATCGGTTATAGAGCTAATAGATTTATCAGAACCGAATCTCTGAATTTTTGTTTTAAAAACTATGAACCACTGGTACTTAATATACGATGATGCCTGCCCTATCTGCTTGAGCGCCATAGAGAAGCTCAAGAAACTCGATCGTGCTGGTCTTATAATCCTGACTCCCTTGTCCCGGCCAGAACTGCCGGCTGAGTTCGTAATGCCAGCGAAAGAGGAGCTGCTTAGGCAATTGTACTTATTTAGCCCTGATAACGAAGTTTTTAAGGGAGCCGATGCAGTTATACGAATTTTGTCGATTTTTCCCAGGTCGAGGCTGTTAGGCTGGCTGATTTCTTTGCCGGTTTTGAAGCAATTAGCCCGGCTTTGCTACGGCATCATTGCCAAAAACCGCCTGAAAATCTCAAATTCATTAAATCGTTAGCAATTATTTGATTTGAGATAAGACATCTAAAGCCAGCTGTTAGCATGTTAATATAAGCCATGTAAGTGATTAACCAAAAAAATAGGGCTGGGTAGCCCCCAGCCCAGAAAATTTTTGAGCGCGGATAGCCGACCGACTGACGCCGACCGGCCACATAGATGTGGATCGTAGGGCTGTCTTCCGCGCTGCTGTGCTCTATTTATCGTAATTGTTGAGGATTACGCAATGAGGCTTAATTGCGTAGGGATTGCGTACTATCGGTCAGGAACTCTCTGGTTCTTAAATAGGCACTCAAATTAGTGCTCTTGTTTTTCAGCTGAAGCTTACTTCTTATCGATTCTCTATGTTTATGAACTGTCAGGGTAGACAGATTTAAGAAAGAGGAGATTTCTTTGGAAGATTTCCCTTCTCTGATAAGCTCGCAAATATCCAGTTCTCTGGGACTGAGTTTAACCAGATTTTTTCTGAAAACATTAATTTCTTTACCGACTATGGCATCGAGCGAGTTTTCTAAAAGTGATATATCTTTGGGGCTCAAATTGCCGTCTCTCTTTTTTAGTTTTTTGACTATCGGCATCAGCAGGCTTTCTATACTTTCAGAAATTTGCTCTTTGTAATTCTGTTTATCTTTTTCTAAATGTTCCAATACTTGATTTAAGGCTATGTTTTTCTCAATTAATTCTGCACTTTCTGCTTTCAATTCTTCAGAGGCTTTTTTTCTTTCTTCAATCAGCTGTGCATTTTTGACAGCAACTGCCAGATATCTGGAAACATCTTCAAGGGTGGTTATCTCGTGGTCACTCCAAGTACGAGGAACATCAGAATCAAGCCAGAGCACTCCTACTAACCAGGCGGCATGAACGACAGGTGTATTTATCATAGCTCGAATCTGCAATTCTTTAAGCTGGCAGCGAAGCGGCATTACCATTTCGTCCTGCAATATGTCATTTGTTACAACATACCCTTTTGCAAGGGCTTCGACAAACTCGGGAGCGTTTGTTATATTAAAATTTGTTCCTTTGATGTTTTTCAATCTTGATGGACCGACAGATGCCATAAATCGATACAGATTCTCATCAATTCTAACGCCATAACTCACTCTGTAATCCGGGAACATATTAAATATACCTTCCAAAGCATTTGTTACCACTTCTTCGATGGACATGTCCGAGGTTATTTCCATGGCGATATCCTTAACCAGTTTTAGCCTTTCTTTACGTTCCTTCATTTCCGTTTCGTGCCTGACTCGATCGGTTATGTCAAGAAACGTTCCAAAAGATCTTAATGGCTTACCATTATCGTCATTTAAGTTTTCCCAGCGATCACGGATATACTTAATTCTGCCATCTTTCATTACTATCCTGTATTCTATCTCGCCCGATGTCATGTCTCGAATTGAGTCAGTATAGATTTTGTCGACATATGCCCGTTCATCCGGGTGAATAGATTCTAAATAGGTTTCATAATAGAGAACAGGTTCATTCGGGTTGAACTCAAATATACTATATGCCTCATCCGACCATTTCGCCTTACGGGTCTCAAAGCTATATTCCCAACTTCCCATGTGAGCAATCTGCTGAGCATGGGACAGGCTTTTTTCCTTTGCCTTTAGTTTTTCTTCCGCTCGCTTGCTTTCGGTAATGTCCCTTGGTATCGCGAGCAAGTGTGTCTCGCCCCGTAGATCTATGAGCTCTGCAGAAACACGGCAAGTCAGAATTTCTCCGGATTTTCGGCGAAATTCTATCTCAATATCTCGAACTCTGGATTCCTTTTGCAGAATGTTCTTAAGAACTTCCCGGTCAGCAGGATCTTTGAATATTCCAAGTTCAAGAGACGTCTTGCCTATTACTTCCTGGCGAGTATATCCGAGCACTTTTTCAAAACTTGCATTTACTTCTACAATTCGACCGTCTGCAAGCCGGCTGATGGAAATGGGATCTGGCCCGGATTCAAACGCCTTTTGGAATTTTTCTTCGCTCTTTTGCAGCGCCTCCTCCGCCCG
>JADFLZ010000204.1 GCA_022564135.1 Candidatus Zixiibacteriota bacterium | reverse complement strand
CTGCCACACCTGACGACCTGCTGATAACCCACCACTGGCTGACAGTGAGCGACCCGGACACTATCTACAACTCTGTGACGCGCATTCTCTCGCCTGCGGAGACGGCTGATATGTTCAGGCATAAGCGCAGGTCAGAAATGGATACTGTTTTGATGGTGCTCGAAAATAAAGAACACATGCCGGTAGGAACAATGACGCTTTTAAATTACAATTCGCTGAATCGCTCAATTGAGCTGGCTCTGTTGATTGATCCTGAAAAACGGGGAAAAGGTTTCGGAAGTGACGCTGTAAAAATAATTTCCAAATACCTGTTTATGCAGCGCGGACTCAATAAAGTTTATACTCAGCTTTCCGGGTTTAACTTATCAGGCATGAAACTATTTGAATCAATAGGCTTTAAAAAAGACGGAACGCTTCGCGACCATCACTTCTACCAGGGCGAGTACCACCCTACTTTGATTTATTCGCTGCTGCGCTACGAACTGGACTGGTAAACTTTTCGACCCGTATTCTAATTCTATTCAGATTGATTTGATTGCCCGGTTTCTGGTACTGCCTCTGTGTTAGACTCTGTCTTATTCTCAGATTCTACAATAGTGTGTTCAGTGTCTTCTTCTGATTCGCCTGTTCGGCAAGCTTTGACCTGAGCGTTAAGTTTTTCCAGTTCTTCTCTGGCTCTCTTGGCATAGTCTGTGCCGTTTGAGGCATACAACACTGAGCGGGAAACATTTATGACGGCCGTCTTTTTGAAATTGGCGGTGCCAATTTTCACAGCATCTTCCAAGCTGCCGCCTTGAGCGCCGACTCCGGGAATCAAAAGCGGCATCTCACCGGCCACTTCCCGAATTTCTTTCAGCTGTTCCATATGAGTCGCGCCGACAACCAGTCCGCATTTGCCTTCTTTGTCCCAATATTTAACTTTTTCAGCAACCTGACGGTAAAGCGGTTTGCCGTCTACTACAAGGTGCTGAAAATCTTTGGCGCCGGTGTTTGATGTCAGACATAACACGAATATACCCTTGTCTTTGTACTCCATAAACGGCCGCAGCGAATCATAGCCCATGTAGGGACTTAAAGTGACGAAATCCGCCTCAAACCATTCGAACATGGCCGCCGCGTAATGCGCCGCGGTATTGCCGATATCTCCCCGTTTGCAGTCGAGGATAACAGGTATCTCATCGGGGATTCTTTTTATAATCTGCTTTAAGAGTGACAGTCCTTCGCCGCCGTATCGTTCATAGAAGGCTATGTTGGGTTTATAGGCACATACTTTATCGGCGGTGGCATCGATTATCCAGTGGGCAAAATCAAACATCTTCTTGGTGGAACCGGCGAATTCGGCAGGCATTTTTTTAGCGTCAAGGTCCAGTCCCAGACAGATTAAAGAATCGTTTTTGATTTGCATATCTTTGAGTTTATCTATGGCATTCATAACTATCTTCGAACCTTCCCAATCAGTTCGGTAACTGATTTAAGTTTTTTCTCTTTTAAGTATTTCTTCAGACCTTTGACTATCTTCAGAGGTGTACTTGGGTCTACAAAAAGCGCGGTGCCAATTTGAACAGCCGTGGCGCCGCACAGCAAAAACTCAATGACATCTTTGTAATCAGTTATACCGCCGATGCCTATAATCGGAAGCTGGCATTTGCGGTAGACGCTTGCAACCATGGCCAGCGCAATCGGCTTAATGGCCGGGCCGGTAAGTCCGCCGTTTATGTTGGTCAAAAGCGGTTTCCAGTTATTAATATCAACGGCAGTACCGATCACGGAGTTTATTATGGAAAGTGCGTCGGCGCCACCCTGCTCGGCCGCATCGGCTATCTCTGTGATACTCGTTACATTTGGTGCCAGTTTAGCAATAATTGGACGCTTGTAAACTTTTCTGGCGGCAGCTACTGTTTTTTCAGTCAGCTGGGGCGAAGTTCCGAACTCAATGCCGCCTTCGTTTACATTGGGGCAGCTGATATTAAGTTCAATCATGTCGGCACAGCTGCAATCGTTAAGACGACTGCAGACTTCGACATACTCGTCAATAGTCGAACCGGCTACGTTTACTATTACTTTCGTTTTTTGCTTTTCTAGAAACGGTACTTTTTCACTTAAGAAGCGGTCGATACCTACATTGGCCAGTCCGATGGCGTTAAGCATGCCTCCGGGAGTTTCTACCGTACGTGGCGGCGGGTGTCCCGGTCTTACCTTGAGCGAGATAGATTTGGTAACCAAAGCGCCCAGATTGGAAAGCGGATAAATTTGCGCCAGTTCTTCGCCATAGCCGGCACAGCCCGAAGCAACCATGATTGGGTTGGCAAATTCCACGCCGGCTATTTTACATTTAAGATCAGGAGGCAATGTTTACTACTCCTATTTCAAAAACCGGACCGTCGCAGCAGACTCTGGCATAGCCGCCTGCTTTTAAATGCACTACGCAGCCAAGACAGATGCCCACACCGCAAGGCATGAGCGCTTCAAGGGCCAACTGCCCTTTGACTTCGTATTTCAGCCCCAGCTCATCTACCGCTTTTAACATCTTCTCAGGTCCGCAGCCGAACAACTTTATTTTTTCTTTCAAATGTTTTTTTAGAAATTGTTCCACAGGTCCGGTAACATGCCCTTTGTTTCCGGCGGAACCATCGTCTGTACATAGATGAAGTTTTATTCCCATTTTCTTAAGACGTCTTAGTTCAACCAGCTCCAGTTTCGAACGCCCACCGTAGAAAAACTCAATTAGTTTCGGGCTGTGTCCTTTTTCTATCATTTTTTCGGCCAAAAACATCAGCGGCGGAAAGCCCACTCCACCGGCTACAATTACAGCTCTTACATTTTTATCAGGAAACGAAAAAGGTACGCCCAGCGGTCCCAGCAAATCAAGAGAGTCTCCTTTGCGCATTTTCCCCAGAATTTTTGTACCTCTGCCAAAAACTTTGAAAATAATTTCTACTTCTTTTTTAGCAGGATTAACCGAAGCTACAGAAAAAGCGCGGCGGAAATAAATATCCGTCGAGGGCAGCCTGATATGCACAAACTGTCCCGGCTTAATGGCTTTGGCCTGAGAAAACGGAGCCAGAACGAGTGAAAAATAATCGTTATTGAGATCTCGTTTTTTGACAACTAACGCGTCCTCACACGTCGGTTTGGTCATCGCAGATGGTCCGGCAAAATTACTCGATATTTATAAACAAACCAATAGCCTCCGCCTTCGGCGGCTTCTTTCAACTCCAGGTCTGACACAATCTTAGAAACATCAAGCTGGTCGAATTCCGAAGAAGCGACAGCCGCATTGGCTCTTCTGTCCAGCTCGGGACTCTCTGATTGTGTCATCATTTTATAGTCTATAACTTCGCCCGAAAAATCAAGCTTGATTTGAAAATAAAGGTCACCTTCCCATATCAGATAATAGGCTTCGGTAGGATAAATAAACGGTTCGTTGACCAGTCTCGGTTCGTTTGGAAAGAGAGGTAAGGTATCCCCGCTGGGGCCTCGGTATATGTTTGCGAAGGGATCGGCGTAAACTTCTTCTTCTTCTTCTTCTTCTTCTTCTTCGGAGTCCTCTTGTCCGTCGATGGTATCATCTATTTCTCTGCTTTTTTTGGCGTCTGCTGCTGCTTTATCCTTATCTTTTTTAGTCCCCTTTTGGCCTCTTATTTTCTGGCTGGCCAGCCGTGCCCAGTCTGTTCCCGGAAATGAGTCAGCAAATTCCTGGTAGGCATAGTAAACAGAAGAGTCGCCGGGGCTTCGATATGTTTCGGCCAGCCATATTAATGAAAACGTCGCCTGCAGAAAATATTTTGACTCCGGGTAATTGTCAACGACGTATTGATAGTTAGAAATCGCCGAGTCTATTTCTTCGCTATCAACCAGAAAATCTTCGGCTCTTCTTAAGTAGTAGCCGGCGTAGCCCGTGTCAGCAGACGTGCCTTTTAATCCCAGAGCCTCAATCGCCTCGGGCAGATAATCCGAACCGGGATATTCTATTATTACTGCTTTTAATAGTGAGTCCGACTTAACCGAGTCACCATTTAGTTGCATTTCCATACCGGCCAGCGCTATCATCGCCTTGGGGGCATCATAGGCCGAAGGAAAAGTCTTGATCAGATATTTGATTTCTATCAGCGCTGAATCCGGTTTATCGAGCTTAAACCAATACAGCTCGGCCAGTTCAAATTGCCGGGCAGCAGCCTCGTCTATCTGAGTGTTAGTCGCGCTTGAATCGAGCTTAACTTTTTCAGTAAACTCTTCTAACTTTCCGATATCTGTGGAGCGCTGGAAAGCATCTTTGCCGGCAAAAGTAGAACGACTTGCTCTGGAGGCAGCGTCGTAATATGTTTTGGCAGTAGTTAGTTCATCGTATTCAAATTGATATATCAGACCAAGACTGTAATTTGCTTCTGCTACATGCACATTATTTTTTGATTCATCAGCTACTTCCTGATAAATAACTTCTGCAAGCAAAAGTTCGCCGTCAAGTTCGTAACCTTCTGCCAGTTTCAGACGCAGAACCGACAGTGAATCATAATAAATATCATCATTGATAAGTTTGTTCAGGTAATCCATGCCATCCTGAATTCGCTGTAAACTGAAAGAACAAACCGCCGATTGAAATAGAGCCCGGTATTTGCCTTTGTCGTCAGGATCCATACCCAATAGCTGCAGGTAACTTCCTAAAGCGGCGCCAAAATCAAACTGGTTAAACTGTCCATCGGCAATAAAATTTTGTGCCCGGCGCTGTTCTAAATCGCTGCCCAGCGAATCGCGAATGGCCAGTAAATACGGCTCTGCCTTGTCATACTCTTTTAAGTCAAAATAATACTGTCCCAGAGCCAGAGCCGCTTCTGATTTGAACGATTTCTTGTAATCACCCCGGAAAATGTCCTCAAAAATTTCCGTGGCATCATCCTCATCTTCCTGCAGCAATTTTGTTTTGGCTAAGTATAAAGTTGCGTCATCATAATATTTCGAGTCCTGATAATTCGCCATCAGCTCGCGTAGTCTTCGCTCGG
>JADFLZ010000203.1 GCA_022564135.1 Candidatus Zixiibacteriota bacterium | reverse complement strand
ATATATAACGAAAGTTCGCAGGGCTTTGCCTTTGATTTTGGAACACTGCTTTATACCGGCTTCAGGAGTTTCCGCCTGGGCATGAGTATCACCAATATGGGACCGGAGCTCAAATTTACAGGCCCGGACTTAACTGTCGGCTATGATCCGCTTGATGGCAGCGGCGCCAATAACGCGGTAGGGGCGGAGCTGAAGACCACGCCTTATGACCTTCCCTTAACTTTCCGTTTTGGTGCGGCCTATGATTTTGATTTTGGTGATAACAGCATTCTGACAGTAGCTACCGAGCTAAAACACCCTAACGACTTTTCGCAGCAGGGCGCCATGGGTTTTGAGTACGCTTATGCCGACAAGTTCTTCCTGCGCTCCGGCTATAAAATAAATTATGAAGAGCAGGGCTTAACTTTCGGCGGCGGCATGTCTACTAACATCTCAAACGATACCAAAGTTATCATAGATTATGCCTGGCAGGAATTTGGCAGGCTGCAGTCTACTCACCGCTTTTCTGTTGGC
The DNA here is from genome assembly GCA_022564135.1 of Candidatus Zixiibacteriota bacterium. Classification (GTDB taxonomy): domain Bacteria; phylum Zixibacteria; class MSB-5A5; order GN15; family FEB-12; genus JACZWU01. The sequence goes on along the minus strand of JADFLZ010000203.1, from coordinate 4,490 downwards.
TTTACCTTTTAATAAAAACTATCTGTATTGACTTCAAAAAGGCCGCATTAGCGGCCTTTTTTTTGGGCCATTAGTAGACATTAAATGTAAAAAAGAATATATATTATCCCATGAAATTTAAACCGGAGAATCTAAATGATATTTGGCAGGCATAAGCGTTTTCTAACTACTTTCTGTTTTTCTATTTTGATCTGGTCTGCTGCTGAAGCCCAGGTAAGCTCTGGCATACCAACCATAACAGCCTATTTCGAACTGCTGGTTACCGGAAACATTGAGTCGGCCGGTTTGATCTGGACCCAGGCGGCTCAGGAAAGATCCACCCGTTTTGGAATCAAGTATGCTGATATCACCCTAAAATTAGATGCTGCTTCTCCAATCGTTCAGAATCTGCAGCTGATGCGTCATTATCTGCAGCCTCCGGTTAAAAGTTACCAAGATTTGTTTGATGGAGCTTATCAAACACTCAAATATTCTGCAATCGTCGAAGGAAAAAAAATTGAATATACCTATTATGCCGAATTTGACGGCCAGAACTACTGGCTGACTTATCCCCAGGATATTTATTCCAGAGACTGGCCGGTACTGGAAACGGAATATTTCAGAATACATGTTCATCCCGACGTTCAAAAATATATTAATCCGATAAATCTGGAAGAAGCAGATAAATTTGTGGAGAGAATAATTGACTCGCTGGGATTTGGCGACTACGATATACGGCATCTGCAATCTGTCAAAATAGAATACTTCTACTGTGACTCCGATGAAACTGTTAAAACTATAACCGGGCGCAGAACCAAAGGGCTTTATGATAAAGCTTCAAGCGATATAATAAGTTCCTTTTTCCCGCACTATCATGAGATTGCGCACCTGCTGACAGACTACAAGCTGCGCAGTCTGCCGCTTTTTGTACATCCTCTTTTCGAAGAAGGCATAGCGGTATATATGGGCGGGCGCTGGGGGAAATCTACGGCGGCACTGTCTCCTCTGGGCATTTTTCTATATAAGGAGGGCATTACTCCGCTGGATTCACTTCTGGGCTATAGCAGTTTTAAGAGCAATGCCGAGTCCGACCTGGCTTATCCTCTGGCAGGAATTTTTACACGGTTTCTCATCGAAAGGATCGGATATAGCCGCTACCTTGCTTTATATCGAAAAATGTCAGGGAGTTATGACCAGGTTTCAGCTATGCCGGTTGATACAGTTAAAGCCAGAGTGTTAGGAGCGCTTAGTATCAGCGACTGGGACAAATTTGCCAAAATTTTTGACAAATATATATCAGAACTGCAGCTCAAGCACCAGCTGGGGCGACCGGGGACTGTCGAATCCGGCAGCGTTATCGTATCGGCCAATGGAATTGAAGTTAAAGAAGCTGATGACTGGCTAATTTTTGAAATCGATACCAAAAAAGCAGGCAGCACAGGAACCATATTCTTCGGGCGGGATGAGAAATTGAAAGAAGCTGCTTCGGTTATGTTTTCCCAGCATTTCCCGGATGGCGAAAAATTGGGCGGCTATCGCTACGCCATCCGTTTCGATTCAAATGAAGCCGGTGTTTATGACTATGCTACCAGTCATCTGCTGGGGAAAATTATCAACAGCCTGGCACCATCTCCTGAGTACTATAATGAGGAAAATCACAAACTGGCCTTCCGCTTCAAAAAAAGCTTGACCAAAGGGGTCTCTCCTTCGAATAATGATTACAAATTTATTGCTAAATAGCAGGAAGAACTAAGTTGGACTCAAACACGTTGCTCCTAGTCATAATCATCGCCGGCGCATCTTTGGCGGCTGTGGTCATCTGGCTGATATTTCAGACAGTCAGCAGCAAGAAGTCATCTGAGTCTGAATTAAAACAGGCTTTTCAGACTCTCTCAGCCGAGCTGGTCGCCAAGCAGATGGAAGGCATGCTTACACTTAGAAACTCAATTGACCAGGCCAATAAGATAGTAAATGAGCGGCTGGCCGAAGGGAATCGTTCACTGGACCAGAAAGTTGCGGTATTCGGCGAGATAAAAACAAAATTAGGTGAGCTGGAAATTCAGGCAAAAAATATCGAAAGCATAGGCCAGAATATTCAATCGCTCTCTGATCTTTTGAAGCCGCCAAAACTAAGAGGGCAGCTTGGTGAAACATTTTTAGAAAATATTCTGACTCAAATTTTACCCCGGGCACATTTTAAATTACAGCATAAGTTTCCATCGGGCCAGACAGTTGATGCCGTCATAAAGATTGGTTCAAAACTTCTGGCTATAGATTCAAAATTCCCGCTGGAATCATTTAACAGGCATATGGATAATCCCGACAATGAATCGTATCACAAAGAGTTCAGTAAATCGCTCAAAAAACATGTCGATGATATCAGTTCACGCTACATAAGGCCTGAAGAAGAAACTCTGGAAATTGCGGTAATGTATATTCCGGCAGAAGCAATTTATTATCAGTTTATTTCGGCCGAGCAGACAGTTTTTGATTACGCCCTTTCGAAAAAAGTAATACCAAGTTCTCCCGGTCATCTCTATGCGTTTTTAGCAGCACTATTGTCTGTCTATCTGGAGATTGGTCTGGTAAATCAGGGGAGGCAGCTCTCGTCTTGTGTCAATAACATTTCGGAATCAGTTCTCAAACTTTCCCGCAGCCATGAACGAATGGACGGCTCGGTGCGAAATCTTGTGGCCAGTTTAGGCAAAGCCCGTCTTGAACTCCGGGAGATTGATTCAAATATCGTCCGCCTAAAAGAACCGACCGAAGAAAGAGAAGAACTGGTCGAAGAGCCCTGGAAAGAGAGACTTTAATACAGTTTTATTCTGTTTCATTTTCCTTTAAGATAAGATCGTTTAATTTCTTACGTATGGCAGGCGTATCAGGGCTGTCCGGCAACAATTTTATAAACTTCTGATAATTTCTTATTGCTCCCGCAAAGTTTCTTCTTTTTTCCATAATAAGTCCCCTGAACATATAGGGGTAGGGCAGGAGTGAGTCAATCCTGATAATTTCCCTGGCCAATGAATCAGCGACGGCGTCGTTTCTGGTATAGAATAAGGCAGTCATTCTGTCCACCAGCAGTTCCTTGTCATCAGGAAATATCTCCAGTGCCTTGTCGACCTGATCAAGCGCCTGCAGATAGCTTCGCTGTCCATAAAAATAATTAAAAAGAGTATGATAGTGTTTTTTATTATAAGGCTCGAGCATCAGCGATGTATCAATCTCCGCCTTGGCGCCTTTAGATTGTCCCAGTCGTTGCAATACCGCCGCAATTAAAATTCTTGGCTCTGTCCATGAGGGATATTTTGTTTTGAGGCGGTATAGTTCTTCCAGGGCAGGAGTGAATTCTCCATTTTCCAGCAAAGAATTAGCACCGCTGAAAGCTAAGTAATCCGCCGACTTTGTACGCATGCCTATGTCCCACTTATTGGCATTATCAAAGTCTTTCTTAAGAAAGTAAGCGTCCCTGAAAGCCAGACCTGTCTTGGTATAATAGGCGGGGTATTTATCGAAATAGCTGGAAATAATTTTGTCCGATAAAGTAATGTTAGAGTAAACAGGCAAATAGGAAAACAAGAAAGCCGCCGATAAGACGGCGACTAAGGCCAAAAGCCGGGTGGGGTTGGTCTGTCTTTCGTCAGATGTCTTAATAGCAGTACAGGCCCAGATAGAGCCAGCCATAAAAAATACAGCAAGTGCCGGCAGCTCCATTACCACAGAATTGGAGGGGTTAGCTATGAACACAAATAGCAAACCGGTCAGAAACATGACGCCGAAAAAAACAAAGGCAAAAGCATTGTTACCTTCTCTTTTTGCTTTTAGTCCCAGAAAAATCAGTAGCAGTATCTGCGGGAAAATCAAAAACAACATCTGAATCATATCGCCGAGATGTCTCTGTGAAAACAGCCCGTATGAAAGGAAAGGATTGGTGCCCTTAAAATGCAGCAGCTTAAAAGAAAGCTCATAGTTATAGCTGGCGTACAAGTAATAAGAAAACAATAGAATGAAAGTCGTAAGCAGCGATAAGAGCAGAGACAGCTTCGAAAATTTGGTGGGCCGCAAAAAATGTCTCAGCGTTACATAGACAGCCGCCGGGAACAGGACGGCCGCCGAATAGTGAAGCAGAACGCTTGCAATAAGAATTATCCAGATAGCGACAAGCGATGTTACACTTTTTTGTCTGAATGTCCTGATCGCAAATAATCCTAACCAGATTGTCGCCGGTATCACTATATGCTCAGTTCCTATTAGTCCGAAAATCGCCAGCGACTGAGGACCAAAAAATATTATCAGGAAATACCAGAAGCGGTGAGTTGCTCTGCTGGACAGTTCAGCTGTTAAAAGCAGCGTACCAATCATCGAAAAAATTACTGTTATAAATAAGAAAGTCTTCAATGCGTACAGGCTGGCTTCGTTGGCTTGCATTCCCAGGAATTCATAGAGCTGATAAAGTTCATTAATAATAAATGAGCTGCCAAACTCATACCATCTGTGAATGACATAATCAG
>JADFLZ010000202.1 GCA_022564135.1 Candidatus Zixiibacteriota bacterium | reverse complement strand
AGGAAAGGGTCAGATTTTATTTAACTTTGATTTATTATTGCCTTTTATTACCTGCATTGCTTTATCATAACTTTTATATATTTAAAATTTAGCCTTGGTTATTGATTTCCTTTATTCAATCATATTTATCCTTTTACTATTTAGGTTTTATCATTATTATATTATGGTTTCTTAGTGATTTCTTCTTTGTTCTTTGTTTGCCTTTTTTATCTTCTTGATTTGTTTTCATTTGTATCTGCTTAGTTTTTATTCTTTAATCCATTTCGTTCCCAAACTTACGCTTTGCCCGTCTCATGCAAAAACTGCCGTGCTATCTCTCTATCATCAAAGGGCTGTTTTTCTGTGCCAATGATCTGATATGTTTCATGCCCTTTGCCGGCAAGAAGCAGTACATCTCCGTCTTGTAATTCCGATACAGCCCAGCCTATGGCTTCCCTGCGGCCATCAATTTCATGCACAGCGCCTGAACCTGTAGACCCGGCCAACATCTCTCGACGAATTACGGCCGGGTCTTCGGTACGGGGGTTATCATCTGTAATAACGGTAATATCCGAAAGCTCGCTTGAAATACGCCCCATAACAGGCCGCTTTCCAGCATCACGATCACCGCCACAGCCAAAAAGAAGCAGCAGCCGTCCCGCTGAAAGTTCTTTGACGGCTTCGCAGACGCGCTCTAAAGCATCGGGCGTGTGTGCAAAATCTACATAGAGCGCAAACGGCTGCCCCTGATCGATATGGTTTAAACGCCCCGGTACCGGCACGGCGCTCTCCAAGCCTCTGACGATATCTTCGTCGGCTATGCCCGCGCTGTGACAGGCAGCGGCCGCAGCCACAGCATTTATCAGATTGAATCGTCCGGGAATTTTCAGCTCGACCTGGTGCATGCCGGTCGGCGTCATCAAATCAAATTTTGTCAATGACGGCTCAATGCGATAGCTGCTGCAATAAATATCTGCTTCGGAATTATCTAATGAATAAGTCATGAATCTGATATCATCTATGTTCATAAGCGACACGAATTCGGGTACGTCTATATTAATCACAGCAGTTGCGTTATTATCTGCAAGATGATCAAGCAGCTGTGCTTTGGCCTTTAGATATTCTTCCATCGACTTATGAAAATCGAGATGGTCTCTGGTCAGGTTGGTAAACAGTACTGTTTTAAACGCCACGTTATCCACTCGGTGCATAACTAAGCTATGTGAAGAAACTTCAATGACAGCGCTGTCACACGAATTTTTGTTTATTTGAAAGAGCAGCCGCTGCAGGTCCAGAGATTCGGGAGTGGTGCGTGTGGCCTGAATGATTTCACTGCCGGTGTCGTAAACAGAAGATGTCACCAGACCGGTAAAATGACCGGCTGCTTCTAGAATATCCCTGATTAAAAAGCAAGTGGTGGTCTTGCCGTTAGTGCCGGTTACGCCAAATAGATTTAACTTGGTTGCCGGGTAACCGTAGAATCGGGCAGCCACAGCAGCCATCGCCTGGCGGGCGTTGGGAACTGATACGTGAGCTTCAGGCAAAGAACATTCTTTGTTCTCACCCAGAACCGCCACGGCACCGTTTGCAACGGCTTGCTCGGCAAAATCGTAGCCGTCGAATTTCTCTCCGCTGATTGCCACAAACAGTGAATCAGAGGTGACACGACGGGAATCGTATTCAATACTGGCTATGTTCAGATCAGCATTTCCGGTCACTTGCGCCTTCTCCACATCCGTTATTAAATCCCTGAGTTTTATAACTCCTCCAAAAATCAGCCACAGTGAACATTACAAACCGCACTGCCGTTAACTGTTTTTCCGGGCAGAGGCCATTGTCTGAGCACTTTGCCTTTTCCATTTACTTCATACTTTATACCTAAGAACGACAGAATTGCCGCCGCCTCTCTGATTGAAAGACCTTTTAGATCCGGGAAAACTTTTTCCGCCAGTTCCCGGTGCTGAACCGAGACCAGAATGTCATCGCCATACAGCGCCAGCCGGTCAGCCGGCGGATACTGCCAGACGACCACGCCTGTACTTTTATCAGGGCGAAATGCGAAGCCGCCGGTGGCTGCCATCGTTTCGGCCAGGACAACATCGCGTCCTATCAAGTTAGGAATCTCGACTGTCTTGATATTTTTGTCAGACTTTATAAGAGCGAATTTGCCGGAGCCGGTTATTCTATCCGGGTTCAGCATGCCCCAGCGCTCCACTATGCGTTTAAAAGCAGGACCGGCTGTCCAGCCGCCATAATAGACCGGCTTGGGATTCAGCAGCACCACCACCCCGGCCACGACCGGATCTTCGCAGGGGAAAAAGCCGGTAAAACTGGCCACATGCTTACTCCGGTAGTAACCGCCTTTTTCCAGATTAGCCATCCAGGCTGTACCGGTTTTACCTGCTATGTTTATTAGTTCTGAATTTGCCCGGGTGGCGGTGCCTATCTCGACAACGCCGCGCATAAAAGATTTCAAAGTATCTACAGTCGATTTTAAGACAGGACTTCTGACGGCAACAGGTAAAGCTTTGCCGACTACGGTGCCGTCTTCATCAACCTGACCGACTATGATTGTCGGTTTATACAAGGTGCCGCCATTGGCGATTGCGGCGGTTGCTGCGGCCATCTGTAAACAGGTCACTGCCACGCCATAGCCGATAGCCAGCGAAGCGGTAACGCTTTCGCTCGACCAGTTAACTGCCCTGACTATCGAGCCGGGGCTTTCGCCGGGCAGCTGAACTTCTGTCTTTTTACCAAAGCCAAATTTGAGCGCGGTCTCATAAATTTCACGCCCGCCGGTTTTAATGGCGTTCTTGGCCAGGCCGATGTTACTGGACAACTCGAAAATTGACCGGAAATTTAACCAGGCATGTTCTTCGGAGTCGCGCAGGGTTCTTTTACCTATTTTCCATTTTCCGTCTTCGCAGTAAGTCGAGTCGGCAAAATCTATTTCACCTGACTCCAGAATAGCTGCCGCCGAGAAAATTTTAAAACTTGAGCCCGGCTCAAACTGGTCGGTTACAGCCCGCAATTTAAACGGCTTGTCTCGGTTTTGTTCACTGGGATCATAATGTGCAATGGCCAGAATTTCGCCGGTGTTGCAGTTTACAAAGGCAGCCATGGCTGCTTTGGCATTGTATTTTTCAACTGCCCATTTGAGTTCATTTTCAACAATTTCCTGCATGCGCCAGTCGATTGTCAAAACCAGCGACTCGCCGGGGACAGGTTTTACCAGAGCCTGCTCTTTTACCCGGAAAGTGTTGCGCAGGCCATCGCGCCGGATATCCGCCCAGCCTTTTTCTCCGCCCAGCATATGATCGAATGACAGTTCAATGCCGCTGCGACCGACATTGTCAATGTCTGTAAAACCAAGTATTTGTTTGCCGACTTGGCCAAAGGCGTACTTGCGCTTGGTTTCATTGCGCAGGTAAAGTCCGCGCGGAGCTGTTTGCGAAATACGATGTGACATGTCATCAGGCATCTGCCTTTTTATCCAGCTGAACTTATTAACAGCCAGGTTGTATTTCTTTTTTGCACTACCCGTTTTAAATCCGAATTGTTCGTCAAGAAATCCGGCCACGGCTTCTAATTCTTTTTGGTTTCCGGGGCTGGCGTAAAGCGACGGAGCATAGACATTGCTGGCCAGCAACTGGCCGCTGCGGTCATATATCAGTCCCCTGGCGGCCGGGATAGCAACCTTACCGCTGGACTGCCGCTCTACTATATTTTTGTAACGGGCGCCATGGACCAGCTGAAGATGCACCAAACGGGTCAGCGCTATTAAAAAAAATGTAACAACTAATACAAATATGAAGCCAAGTCGTATCTTCTCAAGTTTCGTTCTTTTCACTGGCCGCTACCCGCTGCGATTGGGCTGTCAATTCTAATCTGCGATGGCTCGCCAGCCATGGCCATATTTTCTGAAGTTACCGGCAGGTATTCGACAATTCTTCTGACCGCCTCAGACATGGCTTCTAAGTCGTCTCTGTCACGCCTTGTTTTATCGCCCGGAATAAGGGTATATAAACGATCGGCCGGAACATGAATCATTCCCAGCGTGTCGAGCGCATACTTTTCTATACGGGTAGCCATTGATAAACGGGCAACTTCTGAATCTATTTTCTTAAGAACATCATCAAGCTTGATATTCTCTCTGGTAAGTTCTGAAACTTCGGTAACGAGTTTCAGCACGTGCACCCGCTGCCAGATATGGACAGAAGCCGCCACCAAAAACACCGTTGTCAAAAGTACATACGGAAAATATCTGTTCTTGCAAAGTCTGTTAATTATCGAGCTGTTGATATCAACAATTTCTTTGAACTGTCGCACGGCGTGACGCATCAGGCTACTTTCTCCACAACTCTCAGCCGGGCTGAGCGCGACCGCGGATTCGAACTAATTTCGGCTTCTGTTGGATAAAGCGGCTTTTTTGTAATCAGCTTTACTTCTGCTTTGGCGCCGCAAACACAGACCGGAAAATCGGGCGGACAAGTGCAGCTCCCCAGAAGATTCCTGAAACAATTTTTGACTATTCTGTCTTCAAGCGAGTGATATGATATGACCGCCAGCCGGCCGCCGGTTTTAAGACATTTTACAATTTTTGGAAGAGCTGATTTGAGAGACTCAAGTTCCGAGTTCACTGCTATGCGCAGAGCCTGAAAGATTCTGGCTAGAGATTTTACCTGATGCGGAGGATGAATTTCCGATCTGACTATATCAGCCAGTTGTGAAGTAGTGAGGATCATTTTTTCTTGTCTTTCCCTGACAATGCCGGCAGCCACAAATTTTGACCGCCTTTCTTCTCCGTATTCCCTGAAAAGCTGTGTCAGTTCCCTCTCACTTAAATTGTTTACTAAATCTGCTGCCGTCGAAACCGCGGAATCCTTGTCGAAACGCATATCCAGCGGACCATCGTTTGAAAAAGAAAATCCGCGCTCGGCCTTATCAATCTGCAGCGACGACAGGCCAAGATCCAGAAGCGCTCCATCGAAGCCATCGACCCCAAACTCTGCCATGACCGTATCGATTTCAACATAGC
>JADFLZ010000201.1 GCA_022564135.1 Candidatus Zixiibacteriota bacterium | reverse complement strand
GATTGCTCCAGCCTGACCAGAAAGACCGCCACCGGAGGTGGTGCATATGATGTCAAGCTGAGCGGCCATCTCGACAGCTTCCAGCGGCTCGCTGGCATACTGCAGTACGGTATCTCTGAGCAGATAGTCTCTGGCCTTCTTCTTATTTATGATAAAAGAACCTTTACCCTGAGAAATAGTCACTCTGGCTGTTGACTCTTTACGTCTTCCGGTTGCTGCGAATTTATTATCGGTCATTTATAATTAATCCTATTTGTTAATCGCCAGTAATTCTGGTTTCTGGGCAGCATGCTCATGTTTGTCTCCGGCATAGACATGCAGTTTTTTCAGCATTTTCCGGCCGAGTTTGTTTTTTGGCAGCATTCCTTTTACGGCATGGATAAAAACATATTCAGGCGTCGACTGCATTTTTTTCTTAAATGATGTCTTTTTTAATCCACCCGGATAACCCGAATATCTGTAATACATGTTTTGTTCTAGTTTCTTGCCAGAAACTTTTAGTCCGCTGGCGTTAACTGCAATGACATGGTCGCCGGTATCCATATGCGGAGTGAAAATTGGCTTGTCTTTGCCTCTCAAAATATTGGCGACTTTGACAGCAGTACGTCCCAGCACTACCCCGTTTAGGTCAACCAGATGCCATTTGCGGTTGCTCGAATCAATTTTTGGTATGTATGTCTTCATATTCCTTTAGCTCAATTATAGTTACAGAGCCACCCAGTATAATAAGTTGTCGGAAAAAGTCAATACTGGCTTTAAACTTTCTTGCAATTGATTTTTGCCACAGAGTTAATATGAAAGTTGTTTCAGCTCTCTTTCTCAGCCAAAACGTGGTGGTACAGCATTGCTGCCAAAACTGAACCAATTATCGGCCCAACCCAGTAAATCCAGATGTTTTCCAGCCCTCCACCCATCAGCGCCGGTCCTAAATGCCTGGCCGGGTTCATGGCCGCCCCTGAAATCGGTCCGCCCATAAAAATATCAAGCGTAACAGTCATTCCAATCAGAAGAGCTCCAAATTTTGGAGCTCGTTTGTCTACTGCCACTCCGTAAATCACAAACATCAATAGAAATGTCAGGACTATCTCTGTGACTAAAGCCATGGAAACAGTAACGCTGGCCAGGTCACTTACCGCTGGTATTCCCATTTTTACTGCCGTAAGTGCTTCAGCCGGAATGCATTGCTTAATCAGGAAAGCCGCAAAAATAGCTCCCAGGCATTGAGACACTATATAGCCGGCAGCGGTTTTGAGATCGATTTTGCCTATTGTTAAAAACCCGATTGTTACGGCAGGATTGATGTGTGCGCCGCTTATAGCTCCAACAGCGCCGACCATTACTGCAATCGCCAGGCCATGTGCAATGGCAATACCTGTTAAGCCAACCGAACCATTGGTTATAAAGTCCATTGCGATAGCCCCCACCCCTATGAAGACCAGAGTAAACGTGGCTACGAATTCTGCAATTAATGGCTTAAAATTCATCGGCTCCTCCCTTTTCTACTTTGCCAAACTCTTATTTCTGGATTTATGATAAAATAGCTCCAAAAGGTTATCAGAACATTATTCTCAAGTCAAGCGTAACTAATCTCTCTGCCGGCTGCGAACGATTTAGCAAGTTTCAGCTTGAAACCCGGGTCAAACTTGCCTCTTTTTGAGCAGCTGCCGCAGGACGACATCCTCACTTTTTTCTGTCTGGGGTACTCAAGACCGCAGCTGGGGCAGACATAAAGATATTTAGGCTGTTTTCTGAGTGATGGGTGTGTTTTGGCTCTTAGCGAGGCCCCTATTCTTTTGGCTTCGGCCTTAAAAGCAGCGTTATGGTTAAAGTGAATAATATGAATCATTTCATGTTTGAGGGTGTCTTCGATTTCGTCGGGAAATATAAAGTGATATTTGCGGCTGATTTTGATCAGGTTTTTGACCGGCGTATAGCTGCCGGCACAGGTCATTCTGTTGGAATATTCGATAACAGGACGAGCAAGTTTTCCGTTAAAATATAGAAAATTGAAGCGGTTAAAAAGATGCTGAAGCGTTTCCGCCGAAGGCAGTGCTGCCGGCTGCTCTTTTGGGGAAATCTCTTGCTCAGATATTGCAATCTGAGCATTTTCAAAGAGGTCGTAGTTTAAGGCCCTGACTGCCAGCTGTTGTTTTCTTGAAGTTAACATTTGTAGCTGTTTTAAAAGCAGAGAACCAGCGAATTAGTCAACTACAAACAAAGAGCAGAGCAGCTAACTGCGTCCGCCGGGGCGTATGCCCTTTTCGGTAATAAACAAAGAAATCAGTTCATTGGGGGTAATATCAAAGGCCGGTGAGTAAACTTCAATATCTGCAGGCGCTATGACGTTTCCAAAGCCGTTAGTGATTTCTGAAGCCGGTCGTTCCTCTATTTTGATCTCAGCGCCGGTTTTAATAGAGTTATCGAAAGAAGTCGAAGGTGCGGCTACGTAAAAGGGAATGTTGTGATGCATGGCCAGAACTGCCAGGGGATAGGTGCCTATTTTATTGGCAGTATCACCATTAGCTGCAATTCTGTCGGCGCCTACTATGACATGATTTATTCTGCCCTGTTTCATAATCATACCGGCCATATTGTCACAAATTAGAGTAACCGGGATTCCTTCCTGTTTCAGTTCCCAGGCAGTAAGCCTGGCGCCTTGTAAAACAGGACGGGTCTCATCTGCAAAGATTCTGTTTTTCTTGCCCTGGTCACGACAGGTATAGATAATTCCCAGAGCGGTGCCTATGCCTCCGGTGGCCAGGGCTCCGGTATTACAGTGGGTCAGGATAGTGTCACCGACATTTATCAGCTCTGCGCCGTGTTTACCTATCGACTCACACATTTGCTGGTCTTCGCTATGAATTGAGGCAGCCTCGTCCCACATCAGCTTGGCGGCTGATTCTGCGTTTTGAGGAGTTTCAGAAAACAGCTTGTTTTTCATCCTGTCAATAGCACCAAATAGATTTACTGCCGTAGGTCGTGAGGAGTAAAATTCTTCAGCAACTTCATCAATGAATTTCTTATCATACTTTTCGGATTTAACAATTGCCATAGCGATACCGTAAGCCGCTGCAATGCCGATGGCAGGAGCTCCTCTGATTTTGAGCGTATTGATTGCTTCGACTACCTGCGGGTAGTCATCGAGTACCAGGTAGTTGAGTTCAGCGGGAAGTTTGGTCTGATCTATGATTTTTACAGAGCTGTTCTGACGCTCAATTGCTTTGACTTTCATAGGCTTCTCAATCGCCTATTATCTGACAGATTATGGTTCTCGAACGTGCCCGGTTATCAAACTCACAAAAAGTAACCTGCTGCCAGGTGCCCAGAGTCAGCCGGCCGCTTACGAAAGGGACCGTAATATCTGTTCCGATTACAGCCGAGCGGAGATGAGAAAAGCCGTTGCCATCGTGCCAGGTTTCGTCGTGGCTATATGTCTTATCTGAGGGTATCATTTTTTCCATTAGCTCCGGGAAATCTTTCAGAAGTCCTGGTTCATATTCTATAGTTGTCAGTCCGGCTGTTGAACCGGCTACAAATACAGTAACTATGCCTGAGCTGATTCCCGATTCTTCGACAGCTTTATTGACTGAGTCGGTAATATCTATCAAATCTCCAGCCCCTTTTGTATTCAATTTTATTTCGGCAGTTCTTACCATAATTTCCTCATAATTTTGAAGCAATTTAGATAATGATAGTATCTGAGAAAAGCATCAATAAAAAAGGCCGCCGAAAAATCGGCGGCCTTTATAATCAATATTTTCAATTCATTTACTGTACGTCTATGCCCTGAGTAAGCGTGAAGCCGCCACGGGGATCAGTATCCTGGATGGTGATCGTCACCTTTTGGGCTGTGCCGGGTGCAGTCCAGACAAAGCCATCGGCAATTCCATCACCGTTGGTTTCCTGGGTAGCATTTGAGACAGTACCGGCAGTGGCTGTCATCACCAAGGTGTGGTCGCCAAGAGGATTGGTAAAGCGGTCCTGGATTTGGGCATAAAGATTCACTATTTCGCCGACAAAAGCTGTTGCCTGTGCAAAAATGGCGCAATTTAGCCTGTAAGCGTTTCCGGTAGTGATTATAACGTTATAGGTTACAGAGCCACCGCCCGGAGACCAGAATGTAACCTGGTCTATGGCTCCTATGCCGTCATCGTTGGCACCGGTCAGTGATTCATCGAATCTCAGAGTATTTGATTTTAGCACTACTCTTGTATTAGAAGAGTAACAGCCGTTTTCCAGAGTACCTCCGGTTACTGTAAGGATATTGGCATCTGCTTTGAGAACAGTGCCGTTGATGACAAAGTTGCCGTTTAAGTCCAAGCCGGTGACGTATATGGAGACTTTAGTGAAATCATCAGCCGGCATGCTGGCAGGCATACTGGCAGAAAAGATATTTACAGCTACATGGCTATTGATGAAAAAGCTGGTGTCGGCAACTGTGCCACCGGCGGTCTCGGCATAGATTTCAACGATTCCATCGGCTGTGGCTACGTTATTACCGGCGAACCAGAGGGTAGTGGCAATACCTTCATGGTCCTTGGTTCTTAGTTCGTGCGATTTCATTGTGCCTTCATCGGTGCTGAAATACACTACCGTAGAATCATTTACCGGATTCAGATATATATCTGATACGATAGCTGTAATTTTGTTATCTTTGGCTACGTTGTCCCAGTAAGGCACATTACAATCTTCAGCTCCGATTACAATATAAGCTGGCGGTCCTGCCGAAATAAGTACCTGGGCAGCGTTTGACATAATAGTATCAGAAGTTGCCCGTATATTGATTGTACCTGAAACGGTGCCTGAATGGATACTTGCCTGAGCTTCTCCCTGAGAGTTGGTTACTGCATTTAAGTGTCCGTAGCCGACATTGCTGAGATGCTCGCCGCCATCGGGACCATCGACAATTATAAAGCTTACCGGAATACCCTCTGGAACCCGATTTCCGCTGATATCGTAACAAGTAGCCCGCAGGATTCCTGATTCAACACCTCCGGTTGTCTTGACCGACAATTGCATGGAAT
>JADFLZ010000200.1 GCA_022564135.1 Candidatus Zixiibacteriota bacterium | reverse complement strand
TTGATTCAATAGTCAAAAGTCCGGCAGCTGTCATTGTCCGCCATCGTGAACTGAAATGCGAAATTGAAACTAAAAATATAACAGGCAAGACGATTATCTTAGCAGACGACCCGCAGCTACTGTTCTCACAAATTACCCGTAGAAAATACGGTAAGGCGCTGCAACCAAAAAAGAGATGGAAGCGCAATCCCGACGGCAGTCAGCCCAGAAACAGTTTAATTCAGGCTGGCGCGATTGTCTATGACAATGTCAGAATCGGCGACAATTGCATAATAGGCGCCAACGCCGTCATAGGCGATGCCGGCTTTGGTTTTTCCCGCGACTCTGCTGGAGAATTTATTTCAATGCCGCACTTTGGCGGAGTCAGAATAGGCAACAATGTAGAAATCGGCCCCGGCTCGGTCATAGACTGCGGCACGTTTGGCGACACCATATTAGAAAGCAATATCCGTATCGATAACATGGTTCAGATAGCGCACAATGTAACAATCGCAAGCGGCAGCAGAATCATGGCCGGAGTTTCAATTTCAGGAGGTGTTCAAATCGGCAGAGACTGCTGGATTGCACCCAAAGCGATGCTGAGAGACAAAATCAAAATCGGCGACAATGTCTTAATCGGCTGTTCAAGTATGGTCACAATAGACATTCCGGATAATCACACCTACCAGCCCACCTATGCTGAGATTCATAAGACAGCCGCTGACCAAAAATAAAACAGCCCATGAGTTTCGAACCCAAAATAACCGTTTGTCTTACCAGCTATAATCATGAAGACTACGTCCGCCAGGCTATCGACTCGGTTTTAAATCAAACTTACCAAAATATTGAAATATTTGTATATGATGACTGCTCCACCGACAGAACAATTGAAATCTTAAAATCTTTCGGCGATAAAATTAATTTAATCCGGCACCAGCAAAACCACGGCTCTAAGGCCGTACACGAAACGATAAATAAGGCCATTGCAAACGCCAAAGGAGAATATTTCTACCGGCTCGACAGCGATGACTTTATTGAAACCGATTATTTTGAGCTAATGATAAACGAATGCCGCAATAACGAATCTCTTGACTGGGTTTGCAGCGCTCTCAGAATCGTAAACAAAGATGGCAACGAACTTCTGCAGTGGCAATACGATGACTGGAAAACCGACTCAGCCAGCGCTCTCTGTCGGTCCTGGCAATTTTGTTCGGTGGCCATGCCGCATAACGGTCTTTTTAAAACGAAATTCCTGCAGGATAATAAACTCACATTCAAACCTTTCGAATACGGCGGCGGCGCAGATATCTGGTTTACAATTAAAGGCATGTTGTGCCAGCCGTCAGTCAAAATTATCTCAAGTGTCGGGCTCAACTGGCGCGTACACGGCAACAACAATAGCTGCAATATCGTCTGGCAGGTTGAGCGAATTCTGGCCATAAAAAAGTACTTCGCAGAGCATATCGATGACAGCATATATCTAAAACACCCGCTGCTACAGCAATTTAAATTTGGAACTGACGATTACAGCGCAGCCAAATATTTTCTACTGGCGGACAATCTATACACGGCCAAGAATGATTTCCATATTCCGGAACTATTTAAACATAAGAACTCAGAAGAAGAGACCGAACAAAATCTCTGGCGCTTTGACAGGCTGATTCGAGAATTTTCCGAAAGCTCTTTGAAATACTCACCGAGATTCGAAAGAGAAATATCAGAGCTGCTAATTAGGCTTGAATCTGACAGTGAAGTTGTAGAAGGGCAAAAGCTCTTGAGGCTCGGCAATTTTGACCGGGCACAATCACAATTTCGCAAGGCGCTAACAATATGTCCCAAATCAACCGCGGCGCTGCGAGGTTTAAGCGAAACAAGTTTTTCATCGGGCGCTATCTCAGCTGCCGAAACATTTTGTCTCGAGGCTTTAGAGCTTGACCCCGATGACCCGCAGACCTTAAACAATGCCGGAGTGCTGCTATATGCACAAGGAAAGCTAACTGAATCTGCCGGCGCCTTCAATAAAGCTCTGCGAGCTGACCCTTATATGGCAGACGTTCACAATAATGTTCTGGAACTCTATGGCGCCATGGCTCCCCACATAGTATTAGACGTTAACCATTCGGCTGCTATAATCCGGAGCGCTCATTGGACGTCTGAGAACTATGCCGATGAACCCCGTCTGGAGTTAATGAAAGAAAATCATTCTTTGCGCGATCAGGCTTTTCAAGAATTTGCAGACCGTTACAAGACTAGCGGCCAAAGAATATTGCTGCACCGCCCAAATAACGGCGCCATAAAATATCTGTTTGACAGCTGGGCCGAAACGCTTAATATCATGGGCCTTCAATCGTCGCTGCTTGACTGGCATGACAATACTAAAGAAAAATTTCAATCATTTCAGCCGACAGTTTTTATCACCGTAGGTGACCCGGCTTATATCGAAAAGCTGGATTTGGAATTCATAGCAAATTATCAGCAGCAGCATGAATTAAAAATCGGTCATATTACAAATTTAAAGGACAGCTATAAGCTGTGCGATTTTTTGATAACCTTTCACTTAAATCCGGCTGCTGATAAAAGATTTGAATCGTTAGCAAAGCCGCTGATTTCGGTTCCTTTTGGAATTAATCCAAATCAGCATTACCTGCGTCCGGCCAGACAGGTCTGGGATTTCTTTTTTGTCGGTACAAATTCACAGCTAAAAGCTGAACAAAGTAGCAAACTTCTGATGCCTGTTGTAAATAACTACCGCGGTATCATTGCAGGCACCGGCTGGAACCGGGGCGTCGGCGAACTTTCTGTTTCAGACTCAAGCCTGCTCTACAACTTTGCTAAAGTTCTCCCAAATTTTCACCTTGAGTCGCAGTATGAAAGATTTGACGAAGTCAACGAACGAACATTCGTAATTCCAGCCTGCGGCGGATTCGAACTGGTTGACAATCCTGCCGCTATGAAAGAACTCTTTGATGCCGGCGAAATGGCGGTAGCTGACTCCCCGCAGGAATATAAAGAAATGTTTGAGCACTTCTTAAATCACCCCGGCGAGAGAAGGCTGTATATCCAAAACGGCATGCGCAAAGTCTGGAACAACTACACCCTTTTTCATTCGCTTTCAAAGTTAGCGGAATTTCTGGAATTTAGAGAAACAGTAAAGACTGACGCACAAAGCCCTGCTGAATCGATAGAATCTATCTTAAGTTAAAATAGCTTTGCTTACCGTTTCCAGGTAAGCACAAAGGCGGGGGGAAGATTGGGGATTATAATTTTGCTTCTGTGGAAATCCCCGAATACTTCAGTCATGCGCCGGCGGAACCTTGTCGCCGAAGGAATCGGATAAGCGTGCAAATACTGCATTGTCCGAAAGATCGCTCCGGGAGTCATCAGCTTATCAATTCCGTCTATGATATTATCGCGAACCTCGCCGACTTGAATTGAAAAGGGCAGACCGGATATTATCACTTTAGTTTTCATACTGCTGTAACCGTTACGAAGGTCGAATAGATTTTCGGCGTTGCCGTTAATGAATGTCAAATGGGGGAAACGTTCCTGCAAGAGCTTTACAAATTTTGGGTCTCTCTCAATTCCTAAATAAGAGGCACCCTCGGGAATTATTTTGCTGATCTGCTTTGTAAAGGCTCCGGTTCCCGGCCCCAGTTCAATTATCAATTCGCCCGAATGCAGCTCCAGATCTTTTACCATAGCCATGGCCAGTTTCTCTGAACTGGGGGCTATGGCGCCGATATGTTGAGGATTACGCAGGAGGCCGCCTAAAAATCTGAAAGTCGTGTTTTCAGCCATATATTATGATACAAACAAAAGGATAGTCAGCAGCCTTTTAGTTCAGGTTAGCAATTAAGCAAAGATAGCAAATTTTTACGATTCGTCAAGTTTGGGAGATAATCATTATTTACTAAACAATTTGGGCACTTGTTCGTTAATGTGACTTTCAAAATTCTGATTATTCTGCTATAATAAACAGCATGAGACAAGTACTATTCCTATCGATTGTAAATAAAATGCCTCCATTAGTGCGATTCATTATATTTATTTTGATTTTTCTTTGCTTAAACAGCCCCTCTTACTCACAAGTTCATATTGGTTTGAAAGCTGGACAGGGATATTCGAATCTTGGTATGGGCTTAAGTGATCCTTTATATGTTTCCTACAACAATGGCAGCTTCACATCCAGTATAGCACATCGGGCTAACGGCAAGAGGCGTGGATTTCAAGGGGGAGCTTTCGCAATATTTGATATTAGAAGACAATTCAGCATACAAACGGAAGTGCTTTACTCTGTGAATGGTTCCCACGCCCGTAATACCGGACACGAATGGGTTCTGAAGTATGTTGAGTTTCCATTGCTTGCAAGAATTGAGCTCCCCTTTTCATCTTCAACCTCGCTTTTCGTTTTGTCCGGCGTTAAGCTTGGGATAAATGTATTCAAAGAATTCAGAGGAATAGGTGGAATAGGCCAACCCTACTCCTACGAATTGGAAAATGTCAATAATTTAGATTGGGGATTGGTTTTTGGTACTGGATTGAGTCATCAATTGGGCAATTTTGCGCCATTATTGGAACTGCGCTACGTCTACGGTTTGAGTAAAATTTCTACAAGCGAGAAGACTTCCAATTTCCAACCAGAGATTTTCTATTTGATAGAAAATGAAGCTAAAAACCGCCAACTCTCAATTCTTGCAGGAATAGCGTATAAACTATGACATCTTTGTCAAACGTATTAAATTTGAATGAGGACGGCCGTTGGGCGGGTTGGGGCCACCTCGACGCAAGGATATCTGCCGCTTACAAAATAGAAAATAGCAATTAGTAAAGGTCATCATAGTGCAGTCTTTTTTGATATTGCACAGTACTATCATGCATCACTATCTAATGCATATCAGAATAACATTGGTAAACTACCTGAGTGGTACACAGATATCAAAAAGCAACGTAGCCATTTTACAAGAAAGTATTGTGAGAAATATTCTACAAAGATAAGACGATACTGCATTCAAGATTGTATCTATACAAAGGAATTATCAGAACACTGGATCAAAGTATTT
>JADFLZ010000199.1 GCA_022564135.1 Candidatus Zixiibacteriota bacterium | reverse complement strand
ACGTTTATTTTTTCAGCAGATTTGTAGGCATCGTAAATGCCGTAAAACCAGAGAATTGGTGTGGTCAATAGGCCGATTAAAATTAACATCAGCAGCCAGGAGATAGAATAAGCTATCAAAAACGCTATTCCCTTATAAATTTGACCGTTGTATATCTGTCCTAAGCCCATATAGAAAAACGAAAAAACAGCGGCCAGACCGGGGTTCTTATAAAAAGCTGGTAAAGCAGGCTGGTTCATTGATGCCTCCGTAAATCAAAATCAGAATGTTAACTGCCAGATAATAACTATTTCTGCCCCTCTTATCCAATCGAAAAAACTGTCCAAAAGTTGCATTAAATTTTGCAGCCTCAAATTCCGATTTAAGTAATAGACTTAGGTTATTGCCATGAACATGATATATGCTAAAATACAGATACTCCTGCTTTGCCTGATTGTTTGCGGGTGCAGCTCAAATATCCCCGTAATTAAGGCCTATTCCCGGCCGATAGAGCACAAATTGTATGTCAACTCGGCGCCCCCGGCAATCAGAGCGAAATTCGCGGCCAGTCTGAGCCTTTATTATCAGGGCAAGCTCGACTCTGCTTCAATCTCATTGACCAGCCTGACAGCCCAGCAGCCCGATTATTGGGGCAGCTACTACTTTCTGGGTCTTATAAATAAGGATCACGGTCTATTGGAGACAGCTATTGGCCGCTTCAGAGAAGCTGCTAAATTGCCGGTCAACCAGCCGGTCCTGCGCAGCAATATCTATCTGGCCCTGGGCCAGTGCTGGGAGTTAACAGGGGAATTTGCCGATGCCAAAATGCATTACCGGGCCGCCATAAATATAGCTCCGGAATCTACTGCTGCCAGAGACAACTATAATAGAGTCAGTCAGCTTATCGCTCAAAAATAAGTGTCTTTCCTGCCGGCACTTTTTATATATTTACATAACTATGTCTGAAGTAATAAAAAAATTGTCAATTGATGACTATGAAGAGATAGTCAAGCTGTGGGCCGATGCCGGGCTGCCGTATAAACCCAATGGTCGCGACAGCCGGGCCATGATGGCCAGAGAAATGCAGCAAGAGGGTGTTGCTTATTTTGGTCTTTATGAAAACAGCCAGCTGCTGGCCGTGGGCATTGCCAACTACGATGGCCGCAGAGGCTGGATAAACCGGGTGGCGGTTGATCCGGACAGACGCGGCGACGGCCTGGCTGGAATGATTATAGGTGAATGTGAAAAATTTATGCGCTCAAAAGGAGCAGTAGTTATGACGGCGCTGATAGAAGATATCAACGAACCCTCTATCTCATGTTTTCAAAAAGCAGGATATATTTGTGATAAAAGCTGGCTCTATTTTTCAAAGCGGGATTTTCAAGATTCGTAACAATAATATATTCTTGTCAGCTTAAGAGATATTAAAGAATAGCTTCGAAGCCTTTTTTGAGAGTTTCGTAGTCTTTCATCCCGATAAAGCGGGCAACCTCGTTGCCGTCTTTGTCAATAAAGATAGTAGTCGGTACGCCCCGGGTAGCTTTATAGTCGATAAGTATCTGGTCTTCCGACATCAGCAAAACCCACTGCATATTATTTTTCTCGGCATACTGTCTTACTCTCTCAGGAGTATCCTTTACTGCCAGACTGATCAGTTCCACGCCTTTAGGTTTATACTCTGCATATAGTTTAGCCAGATCCGGTATTTCTCTGCGACAAGGAGGGCACCAGGTTCCCCAGACATTAATAACGACCGGTTGCTTACCCAGCCATTCAGAACTGTGGCGCAACTCACCATCGATATCTTTAGCACTGAACTGCGGAACGTTAAGACTGTTTACAGTTGCTGTCTTAGAATTGCCGTCAGGTTTGCTGCCCGAATTACTCGATGAGCAGCCTGCAATAATCAAAGAGATTAAGGCTAATGCAGTTAATGCTGCTCTGATTTTATTTCTTTTCTTTTGTGCCGTCGCTGTCTTCAGATTGGTCGTCTTTGTTTTCTTCTTCATATTTTTTATCTCTTACAAACTCCAGATAATTTTTCAGGCTTGCGGCAGGTTGATAGCCGCTGACAGCGCCAAGTCTTGTGCCTGCCGGGTCCAAAAACCAGAACGTGGGATAGCCTCTGACTTTGAAATCTTTGGTAGTCAGGTTTCTTTCGGTTATTTTGTAGCCGTCAATATTAAGTTCCTTCTTTGAATCACCATCAACCTTAACCGCAATAAAATTATTGGCCAGCATGCTGATAATTTCCGGCTCTTTAAATGTAGTTCTTTCCATTTTCTTGCAATAGCCGCACCACTTGGTAGTGAAATCGATAAATAGATGCTTGCCTTCTTTTTTGGCCCTGGCCAGACCGACATCATATGAGAGCCACTCTATTTCTGTGGCAGGTTTGTTTTTATCGGACTTGCTTTCTTTTTTATCATCACCGGCATAGGCTGACACACACAAAATAAGCCCTGCCAGAAGTAAAGTTAGTATAGTCTTAATGTTGCTCATGAATACTTCCGCCTGTCAGCTGTTTGATATGGTTATATTTTTTTTGGAAATTGGCCTCAAATAAGCTGCCCTGTCTCCCAGCAATTCCTTCAAATTGCTTAGCAGCTCAAAATCGACATTTACTGAATATTTCTTCGATCTTATATACACTTCCGAACCATTCTCCTTAGTTGCTAATATTACCGGCACAGAGCCGGAATATTTTTCCAACGATGATAAGGCCTTACTTATCATACTATCGGTCTTGTTTTTATCAATCTTTATAACCAATTGGCAGTTAAATCGTTCCCCCAATTTCTCAAGCGGAACCAGTTCGCTGACAATGACTTTGGGGGATTCACCCTCCCTGGTCGAGACCCGGCCGGTAATCAGAACCATCCGGTCAATCTCAATATCTGAGCGGCTGGTCTCATAAGTACTTGAAAATATAATCAATTCTACCTGTCCGGAATAGTCTTCCATAGTGGCAAAGGCCATATTCTTATTTCTTTTGTCCAGCTTAGTGCTCAGTTTGGAAATAATGCCACCAACTGTGATTTCGCGGTTATCTGCCAGCTGTTCTAAGCCTGCTATGGTAGTGCTGGTAAATGACTTAAGCTCATCCCGGAATTTGTCAAGAGGATGCCCCGAAACATAAAATCCCAGCACTTTTTTCTCTTCGGCCAGTTTCTGAGAATTTGGCCAGTCTGAAAGCTCCGGCAAATCCGGGGCGACCCTGGCGATTTCCCCGCCGGGAGCAGCAAAAAGGTCATGACTGGATTTTTTTTCAGAGATTTTTTGAGCATAATCGAGAGCTATTTCAACACTGGCGTGTTTCTGAGCGCGGTTGCCTTTTAAGGAATCGCAGGCCCCGGCAGATATCAAAGATTCAAGAGTACGGCGGTTTAAAGAACGAGCTGGGAGCCGGCTGGCTAGTTCCGTTAACGACTGGTAACGGCTGCCCTCTTGTCTTTCCTCTACAACAGCAGTAGCCGGGCCAACTCCCACGTTCTTAATTGCCTGTAAACCGAATCTTATTTTCTTATCTGTTACTGCAAAATCAATTCCTGATTCGTTAACGTCGGGATGTAATACCTCAATTCCCAGGCGGCGGCATTCTTCCAAGAGCACATAGATTCTGTCGGTGTTGCTCATTTCTGAACTCATCAAGCCGGCCATAAATTCTTCGGGATAATAAGTTTTCAGCCAGGCTGTCTGATAAGCGATAAGAGCATAACAAGTAGAGTGTGCTTTGTTAAAGCCGTAGCGGGCAAATGTTTCAATCTGTTCAAAAATCTGTGTGGCTGCT
The DNA here is from genome assembly GCA_022564135.1 of Candidatus Zixiibacteriota bacterium. Lineage (GTDB taxonomy): Bacteria > Zixibacteria > MSB-5A5 > GN15 > FEB-12 > JACZWU01. Next base: position 1,286 of record JADFLZ010000199.1, on the reverse strand, counting down.
TTTTCGGCTATCTTGTTTTTAGCACAGCCATCTAAGAATTCTCTTTTTTGCCCGGCCATCAAAGCAGCGTCTTTCTTGCCCATAGCTTTACGAAGAAGATCCGCCCGTCCCATAGAGTAACCGGCCAGATCGTGGGCAATTTTTAAGACCTGCTCCTGAAAAACAATGACACCATAAGTGTCGCCCAGAATTGCTTCCAGTTCCGGCAGCAAGAATTCTTTTTTGCGCTCACCGGTTTTGCATTCCACATAAATGTCAATCATCCCCGAATCCAGCGGACCCGGACGGTAAAGCGCGTTCATGGCGGTAATATCGTTAAAGTTTTCCGGTCTCAGCCGGCGCAGGTAATCGCGCATACCGGCAGATTCAAATTGAAAGATGCCAATTGTATTACCTTTGGCAAACATTTTGTAAACTTCGGCATCGTCTAATTTCAGATTATCAATATCCACCTGAGCGCCGGGGTAGTTTTCAGCTATCAAGCGCAGAGCGTCATCTATGACAGAGAGAGTACGCAGACCTAAAAAATCCATTTTCAAAAGGCCAACTTCTTCGACCATCTTCATATCAAACTGGGTGGTGATCTCGTCGCGTGAACCCTTAAATAGCGGCACATAATCGGTCAGGGCGGTCGGAGCGATGACAACACCGGCGGCGTGAGTACTGCAGTGACGTGCCAGACCTTCGAGAGTACGCGAAATCTCAAGCAGTTTTTCGACCCGTTTATCGCTTTTGACAAGTTCTGCCAAATCTTTGGACTGCTTCAGAGCTTTCTCTAAAGTCATATCGACTGCAATGGGAATCATCTTGGCGATACGGTCAACCTCGGCATATGGCATAGACAATACCCGTCCGACATCGCGAACCACACCTCTGGCCGCCATAGTGCCGAATGTTATAATCTGGCTGACATTGTCTTTGCCGTACTTGTCAATGACGTAGCGGATGATTTCATCGCGGCCTTTATCTGAAAAATCAATATCTATATCGGGCATTGAGATTCGTTCGGGGTTTAAGAAACGTTCGAACAAAAGGCCAAAATGAATCGGGCAGACATTGGTAATTTTTAAGACATAAGAAACGATTGAACCGGCAGCAGAGCCGCGGCCGGGACCAACCCTGATTTTTTTCGAGCGGGCGTAATCGCAAAAATCTTTAACAATCAAAAAGTAACCGGAGTAGCCCATCTGACGGATGACACCCAGCTCGTACTTCAGACGCTTACTGACGACATCGTTCATCTTGCCGTAGCGTTCGTCGATTCCTTTCAGGCAAAGATGCTCTAA
>JADFLZ010000198.1 GCA_022564135.1 Candidatus Zixiibacteriota bacterium | reverse complement strand
TCGACGGAATGTTTTCTGTTTTTCTGGGGTCGATGAACCCAATCGAAGATACTGTATTTAAGTCCCCCTCCCGATATTTGGGCATCAAGGTAGGAGCCGATGCGGAATTAACTCCTCGCTGGCGGCTGGCATCGGTAGCGTATGCAAACCGTATCGGCACGGTCGATGGCGCGACCGGCGGCATCATATCCAGCGACTTGGACATACAGGGTGATCTTATGGTATCGGGGAAAACCAGCATTGGTACCAATCACGAAATCTCAGGTATGTATACATTTATCTCCGGAAAAAGCAACATTGTCAGCGCTGACTTTGCTACTGTCGGTGGCGGGCAATTTAATTATGCCCGCGGTACGTTTTCTGTCATTGCCGGCGGCGGTGCACCAATGGATATGGATTCTAATATGGCCAGTGGTGACCATTCGTCAATTTTGGGAGGCGGACGGAATCGTACCAGCGGCCCTCACTCATCTATTGGAGGTGGCTGCTGCAATACTATCACCGACGGCGGACAGTTTGCAACTATTGGCGGCGGCGCCGGCAATACAGTTACTGCCAGATGGGGCACTGTGCCGGGAGGAGTCCGCAATACTGCAGCAGGTGAATTCTCATTTGCTGCTGGCAGGTGGGCAACAGCTAACCACGTTGGATCGTTTGTCTGGGCTGATTCAATCAATGCCGTATATGAATCACAGCGCGATAACCAGTTTTTGACCAGAGCCACCGGTGGAAATCGGTTTGACGTGAATAACAGTAACTGGATAGAATTTTATGACGACAACACCAATCTGATAGCCACTTCATGCGGAGCCAACCTCAGCATCGGAGGTAATTGGGTTAACGCCTCTGATAGAAATCAAAAAGAAAATTTTGCCGCTGTCAACAGCGGCGAACTTCTTGAAAAAATAGCAGAGTTGCCGATTACGAGCTGGAACTACAAGAATGAAAGCGAAGATGTTCGACACATCGGCCCGGTGGCACAAGATTTTCGGGCCTTGTTTGGAGTTGGGTCAGATGATAAACATATTTCCACGATCGACCCGGCAGGAATCGCCTTGGCAGGGATTAAGGAACTAGTCGAGAAAAATAGAAAATTAGAAGATAGTCATGCCCAGCTAATGCAGGAGATAAAACAGTTGCGAGAGCGTATGCTAGAGCTCGAACAAGAATCGAAGAAATAATTTTTTTCTGATACAGGGCGAAACTATTGAAAAGTTCTGCCCAGATTTGATCTGACTCTTCGACCCCCATCCGCCAAGACGGACTTGGGACAAGTGCAGGCTCAGGGTAACTCTCTAAGCTCAGTGTGATGATTCCGTTTTAGGCTTTCGATTCCCTCGTGCTATACAAAACGGCAGAGCTATCATGGCCATAGCAACCGACAGCAGCACCACGTCGCGGAAACTCAGCACGAAAATCTCGTTGGCGGTTCCGATATCGGCGTGCATCTCCTGAAAAAAAGCAAACATAGCCGTAGAAATAGCCACGCCCATAGCCAGACCGATATTGCGCGAGGTGGCAACAATGCCCGAAGTAACAGCACGCTGACCTGAATCGACCGAGCCCATCAGAGCCGATGAGTTGGGAGTAGTAAAGATGCCGATGCCGGCGCCAATTACAGCCAGAGCCAGAGCGACCTGAAAAAGCGAGCCGGCCTCTTCTACCCTGCCAAATAAAATCAGGCCTCCGATCAGAACCATAACGCCGCTGGTTGTCAGAATACGAGGACCAATCTTATCGGACAGCTTGCCGGACAGAGGCGCAAAAATAAACATCAGCACCGGAATAATTATCAGGAAAAAAGCGACCTCGTCTGGCTTTAATCCTTTGACATTCTCCAAAAAGAAGGGCACCAGCAGTAATAATCCTGAGATAGAAGCAAAGACCGCCAGCATGGCCGCGATTGAAAAAGTAAACTGACGGTTTTTGAAAATATCAAAGCCTATCAGGGCTGTCTTTTCGTTTGATTCAAATTTTATAAAAGCAGCTAATGCAAGAAGCGAAACAAGAGCAAGTCCCCAGATTCTAAAATCACTTATGGGATAATCTTTTATCATGCGCAGCGCGAAAGTCGCGCTGACCAGAGTCAGCGATATCGAAAGCGGCCCGGCCCAGCGCATTTGCCTTGGCTCTTTTTTGACTGGCATGTTTCTGAAATAAATAAAAGCCATCGTCAGACCAGCCAGACCTATCGGGATATTTATAAAAAATATCGACTGCCATGAAAACCAGGATAATAACAGACCTCCGGCCGGCGGGCCGATTATGAATCCGGCCGAGACCGTCATGACTATCATGCCGATAGCCTTGCCGCGCTCTTTTTCGGGAAAAATTTCGGTGACCATGCCCAGTCCCACCGCCGCAAACATGGCCGTGCCGGTCGCCTGCAGAATGCGACTGAAGATCAGGGTGTAAATGGAAGTGCTCAGGCCGCACAGCAAAGAGCCTAAAATAAAAAATATATATCCGAATTTGTACGCAAAGGCATACCCTTTGCTTTCTGTTAAACTGCCGAACAGCATGATAAGAGCAACCAGTGTGAGTGAGTAACTTAGCGCTACCCAGGCCACCAAATCAACGCTGGCACCCAGCTCTTTGGCTATTGTAGGCAGGGCCACATTGACCACCGAGCCGTCGAATGTGGCCATGAACGTCCCCACCGCCGCGATAGAGAATAATTTATACTTGTGAGGTGATATGACGGAATCGTTCACTTGCTTTTCTTTAGCTAAGTTGTTGTCTGATGAAGAATTGGCTCATTTAAGAATGAACCATAAGTTATCGGATAAGAGCAGTCAACTTGTTTATTTTCCCCGATTATCGTTAAACAATACGGCTATTGGTACGTCATATAAGTACGACAGCCTGACAGGAGCCGGAAAATGAGTGATCAGATTCCGGAACTTGTCAAAGGATTTGTCAGCGGTGACGAAGCAGATTTTGCGGAGCTGATTCGTATATTTAGACGAAAAATCTACTCGGTAGCCTATAAATTTCTGGGAAATCATCTGGACGCCGACGAGGTGGTGCAGGAAACATTTGTCAGAATTCACCGAAAAAGAAAGGAACTTGGAGATGTAAAATATTTTTCTACTTTTCTGATAAGAATTGCCAGCAACTATTCTATTGACCTCCTTCGAAAACGCAAGGGTCACAGCGGACTTGGCAATAACACTAATTCGCTGTCTACAATTGACCAGCTTGATCTGTCAAGGAGAGTGCCTACACCATCAGAAGAGTATGAAAACAAGAGATTGATGACGGAGATTAAACTGGCGCTTGAGCAGCTGCCGCCTCGACAAAAACTGACAGCCATCCTGCACGATGTAGAAGGCTTTTCGAAATCCGAAGTTGCAGATATTCTGGAATGCCCTAAAGCGACAGTACGTTCGAATCTTCACATCGCCCGGTCAAAATTAAAACGGATTTTAAAAGACCGACTTTAAATAAAAAACACATCAGGAGTAAAAATGACTTGCGGGGAGGTCCAACCGTTAATCGATGATTATGCGGATAATAGTTTGGATGAGCACAAAAAAACAGGTCAAAGAACATATCGATAGCTGCCCGGACTGCCAGGCTGATTTCGATATTACTGTTTCCTTAAAAACGCTGCTAAGAGCGTTTACCATTGAAGAACCCGAATGCGATTATTTCGAAAAAGCTACGGCTTTGATAATCGCCAAAATTTCGGGTGACACAAGCAAATCCGAAGAAGTGCGCTAAATAGCGTATCTGATTTCTTTTCCTTTTATATTTTCCTGCCAGCCGGGAGATTATATAATTCACCAATGAAATTTAAGAGAGCCATAATCCTGGTCATTGATGCCTGTGGCGTGGGCGAGCTGCCCGATGCCGCCGACTACGGCGATATCGGCTCAGCGACGATTCCAAATGTAGCCAGAGCAGTGGGCGGACTTAATATGCCCAACTGCCAGAAGCTTGGTCTGGGCAACATCGTAGAAATCGAGGGTGTCCCCCCTGCCGAAGAACCTTCAGGTTCTTTTGGTAAGATGGCTGAAAAGGCGGCAGGCAAAGATTCTACCAGCGGTCACTGGGAGATGGCCGGAGTGGTGATTGAAAAGCCGTTTCCGACTTTTCCAGATGGTTTCCCGCAAAATATAGTTGAGAGATTTGAAAAAGAAGCCAGTGTCAAAACGATAGGAAATATCGCAGCCAGCGGCACTGAGATAATCGAGCGTTTAGGAAAAGAGCATATCGAGTCTGGCGCTATTATATTGTACACTTCGGCTGATTCTGTTTTTCAACTGGCGGCGCATGAAGATATTATTACAGTCGAGAGACTCTATGAGATCTGCACTATCGCACGCCAGATGCTATCGGGAGAATTTGGAGTTGGCCGGGTAATCGCCAGGCCGTTTACAGGAAAGCCGGGCAGTTTTGTGCGTACAGCCAGTCGCAGAGATTTTTCTCTGGAGCCGCCTGACGATACATTACTGGATCTACTTAATAAATCAAATAGGAGCATCCTATCGATTGGGAAGATTTATGATTTGTTTGTCGGACGCGGCATTACTGAGAACATCAAGACAGCTAATAACAAAGAAGTAATGGAAAGTATAATTGAAACAATTGAGAATAATTCTGAGTATGACTTGATATTTGCCAACTGTGTTGATTTTGACGAAAAGTGGGGACACAGAAACGATGAGAAGAATTTTGCTCGTTCACTTGAAGAATTTGATGTACAGCTGGGAAATTTGCTTGATAAACTCCGAGATGATGACTTACTGATTATCACCGCCGACCATGGCTGTGACCCGACCATTAAAACTTCAACCGACCATTCCCGCGAATATGTCCCGCTTCTTGTTTATGGCAAAAACGCCAAAGCAGGTTTCAATCTTGGCACCAGAGAGACATTTGCTGATATTGCCTGTACTCTGGCTGAGGTATTTGGATTGGAACATAAGTTTATGGGAAATTCGTTTCTTGAGTTTATTACTTAAGGCTGGGAGAATTTGGAGGATTGTCCTCCTATTACAACATCTCGTTAATACTAAAAGCTCACCGTAAGAGATAAACCGACACCATTCTTAGAAG
>JADFLZ010000197.1 GCA_022564135.1 Candidatus Zixiibacteriota bacterium | reverse complement strand
TCTGTTCCTGCTTGGCTCCCGGCGACGGTTGGTTTTATGGCCGGTGCCTTGTTTCTACGCGGTTTTGACTGGCTTCTGCCACATCTTCATCCCGGTTTCCCAATGAACAAGGCCGAAGGTATAAAAACAAGCTGGCAGCGGAGTGTACTGCTGGTTTCAGCGATAACGCTTCACAATATTCCCGAAGGTCTGGCGATTGGGGTTGCGTTCGGAGCGGTTGCGGCCGGGTTGCCATCTGCAACACTGGCCGGTGCGGTCGCTCTGGCAATTGGAATCGGGATACAGAATTTCCCTGAAGGAATGGCGGTCTCAATGCCTCTCCGACGTGAAGGGATGCCACGAATGAAATGTTTCTGGTACGGCCAGCTCTCTGGAGTGGTCGAACCGATTGCCGGAGTGTTCGGCGCTGCCTTGGTGTTAATTGCACAACCGGTCCTGCCGTATGCACTGGCATTTGCTGCCGGAGCGATGATTTTTGTGGCGGTTGAAGATTTGATTCCTGAATCTCAAGCCGGTAGACATGCTGATGCTGCTACCATGGGGGCAATTGTAGGCTTTGCGGTGATGATGACGCTCGATGTTGCTCTGGGTTGATTCATGAACCACGAAATATATGGCGGTGTAAACGCTTGTTCGTCTGGGTATTGAATTATGAATTCAATTATAAAGCAGTTAATGGATGAAGTTTTAGATTTTTACTTAAATGTAGAAAAGAGTAAAGTAGTTCCAAAGGCATACTCAGAGGAGTTACGTGCACATCTAAATGCCACATATGATTTCCATGAAAGAGTCCCCTTAGATAAACTGATTTCGGACATTTCCTGGATGATGCGTCAGTGGACGCTCCATGTTACACATCCCCTCTACTTCGGTCTGTACGTACCGGGTGTAAAAATGTCTTCTATAATTGCAGATACCCTTGTGGCATTATACAATCCACAATTAGGTTCTTGGTCTCATGCTCCTGCAGCGAACGAAATCGAACAATTCACTCTGAACTATTTGCTCTCTCAATTTGGTTTTAATACAGATTCATGCACCGCTAATTTTACTACTGGGGGAACGGAAGCCAATTTATCCGCAGTCATAGTAGCTTTGACGAAGGCCTTTCCACAATATGGCGATAACGGAATTTTAAGTCTTAAGTCCCAGCCGTTGATCTATCTGACAGAAGAAGCCCATAACTCATTTACCAAGATTGCCCATATCACCGGATTAGGCCGTAATTCTTTAAGAATTATTGAGACGGATGAGAGTCTGAAGCTTGATATGAACGACCTTACGAAGCAGTTGCAGGAAGATAAGGCCCTGTGTTATGCCCCTTTTTTGGTTGTTGGGACAGCAGGTACAACAAGTGCTGGGGTCATAGACCCACTTCCCCAGTTAGCTGAATTTTGCCAGGAGCATAACTTATGGTTCCATGTTGATGCTGCATACGGAGGTGCTGCAATATTGTCGCCACGTTTGAAACCCTTTTTGACAGGTATTGAGCTGGCAGATTCAATTACCTGCGATGCCCATAAATGGTTCTCGGTATCAATGGGTGCTGGTATGTTTTTCTGCAAGCATAAAGACGCAGTTACAAAAGCTTTTAGAGTTGTGTCACCATACATGCCGGGCAAGTCAGGAGATACAATCGATTTGTATGACACAACAATACAATGCTCGCGACGTTTTATTGGGCTAAAGGTCTTCATGTGTCTTGCAGAACTTGGTATTGACGGATTTGCTGAGATGATTGAACACCAGGTTCAGATGGGTATACATTTGCGTAAGGCTTTGAAAAACTCAGGGTGGACTATTATGAATGACACTCCGCTGCCGGTTGTTTGTTTCACACATGAAAAAATAATAAACCAGGAAGTTTCACCAAGCAATCTTCTCCAACTTTTATATGATAGCCAAAGGGTTTGGATTTCAGAGACAAAGTTGAAAAACAAGATTCCGGTCCTACGAGCCTGTATTACCAATTTTCGCACAGAAAAATCTGATATTGATCTTCTTGTCACAGAATTGGACAAAGCCATCACTTCACAAATGGAGGATAAAAATTACTGATACTATTTTATAGCTTATATTTCTCTATAATCAGCAATTTTTACTATCCAAAAGGAGGAATCCAATGAAGCGATTCATATTACTTAGACTTGCACTAATTTGTTTGGTTATCAGTTCAATCAATGCCGCTACGCCGCAGCTAATTAATTACCAGGGAAGCTTGACAGATTCTACTTTTCTAAAAAAAGCTGACATTTCCTACGTAGTTAAGGTAATTAAAGGCGGTGGCCTGGCGGTTGATTTGTCAGCAATGATGCCCCCTTATGGCAGAACACTTACCAGAAGAAATAGAAAAACTCGCAGAATATGTCATGCTACTTTCGAAAGGCCACACAGAATAATTCAAACCATTGACATACCCCCCATCAAAACCGGGTTAATTGCAGTCAGAGGCGCAATGGCAATAAATCTTGCTCTTGCGTTTGTAAAGATCACGACAGGAGTTATTGGGAGCTCATATGCTCTTGTAGCGGATGGCATTGAGTCTACCACAGATGTATTCACATCATTAATTGTATGGAGCGGGTTGCGGATATCCGCGATACCGCCAGATTCAAATCATCCCTACGGACATGGAAAAGCAGAGTCTCTTGCCGGGCTAATTGTTTCGGTTTTTTTGATTGGCGCCGCAATCCTAATTTCGATACAAAGTGTCAGAGAGATACTCACTCCACATCAAACACCGAAATGGTACACCCTACTTGTACTTGCCCTGGTCGTGATAATCAAAGAGGCGCTATATCGATACATGATGCGAATTGGAGATGCATTGGAAAGTAGCGCGCTCAAAGGTGATGCTTGGCACCACCGGTCGGATGCGATGACTTCACTCGCCGCTTTTCTGGGAATAGGAATTGCGCTTGTTGGTGGTCCTGGATATGAAGTAGCGGACGATTGGGCTGCACTTCTGGCTTGTGGAATTATTGTATATAACGGCGTTCGTCTGATGCGGCCAGCTCTGGATGAAGTCTTGGATGCTGCCGCTCCGGAAGATGTTGAGGCTCGAGTTCGGTCGGTTGCCAACGGGGTGAAAGGAGTGGTCGCGGTAGAGAAATGTCGTATCCGTAAAAGTGGAGTGAGTTATTTGGTGGATATTCATGTAGTGGTAGATGGCAATATGTCGGTTCGAGATGGTCATCAGATTGCGCATGTTGTTAAAGACCATCTTCTCCAATCACCCCTTTCAATTAGTGATACAATTATCCATATTGAACCTGCCGATCAGTTTGAGCTATAGTGCGTCTGAGGAATGACGGATTCAAGATGAAAAGAGTTCTGGAACAGTTGTCAAGGGAAATAGAGGACTATTACCAGGATGTAGACCGGTGCGATCTCATGCCTGATTTTGACAGACAATCCATTCGCAATCATCTTCGAGAGAATTACGATTTTGAGACTCCCATTCCCTTAGAACAACTCTTGCACGATGTAACTCGGTTAATGAGACATGGCAACGTGCAGTCTTCGCATCCTCGCTATTTCGGACTTTACGTTCCGGCCGCCAGATTTACGTCTGTAGTGGCTGATTCTCTTGTTGCATTATATAACCCGCAGTTGGGAGCAACCACGCACTCCCCTGCCGCTACCGAAATAGAACAATTCACGCTTCAGTTCCTGGCATCTCGACTTGGAATGAATCCGAAAACTTGTTCGGCCAATTATACCACCGGAGGAACCGAGGCGAACCTGACCGCCATCATCACCGCCCTTACAAAAATGTTCCCCGATCACGGCGATCAGGGCGTGCGGTCACTCCCATCATTGCCGGTCATGTATGTGTCTGAAGAGGCGCATCACTCGTTTAATAGGATTGCGTCCATTGCCGGGTTGGGATCCAGCGCCGTTAGAGTGATTTCTGTGAATGAGAGATTTCAGCTCGATATGCAGCAGCTTGAGCAACAGCTGAGAGTTGACCGAGATGAGGGGTTTGCGCCATTCCTTGTTGTTGGAACAGCAGGAACGACAAGCGCAGGCATTATTGATCCCCTGCAGGAACTTGCGGATCTTTGCAAGGATCAACATTTGTGGTTTCATGTTGATGCAGCCTGGGGGGGTGCAGCAATACTATCGCCGCGTCTGAAAAAACATCTGGTGGGGATAGAGAAAGCTGATTCCATTACCTGTGATGCACACAAGTGGTTTTCGGTGTCAATGGGGGCAGGTATGTTCTTTTGCAGGCATAAAGATGCCGTTGCCAGGGCGTTTTCTGTACGAGCACCCTATCTTTCAAAACAGGACGAAGATGTAATGGAGCCGTACGACACAACCATGCAATGTTCGCGGCGGTTTATTGGACTTAAGGTCTTCATGAGTATTGCGGAACTCGGCACTACGGGATTTGCTGAAATGATTGAAAAGCAGTCCAGGCTGGCCGACCTTCTGCAGAAACGCCTAATCGAAGAAAACTGGTTGGTTGTGACAAGTTCCCCTTTCGCCGTCGTGTGCTTTACCCATGAGAGAATAAAAAGCGGAGAGATTTCGACGAAGGAACTGCTGAATCGTGTGTATGCAAACCGGTCCGTTTGGATATCAGCGACACGGTTAAAGGGTAGTATCCCGGTGCTGAGAGCATGTATTACAAATTTCCGAACAAAAGAAACTGATGTTCATTTTCTTGTCACAGAATTGAACAAAGCAATAGAATCAAAGTTGCGTAACTACGATTAAGTCGCACCGATTATCAGCGGTAACTTCGGTCCTCCGTAAAGTTGAGGGATTGCCGGGCGTGAACGTAAGTTACTGATAGTCACAAAGATACAAAAACGGGGTCGACGAGACTCGAACTCGCGACCTCCTGCGTGACAGGCAGGCGTTCTAACCAACTGAACTACGACCCCGAACAAATTACTTACATATCTCTATCGTCAGCTCTGTCCAAGCCGACTACCGATTCTGGCAACTTTCCGTTTGTCCAGTCGCTATACTACTGGTTGGCCCGGCCAAACTCAATATGGGCGGTACTGGATTCGAACCAGTGACCCCCTGCGTGTAAGGCAGGTGCTCTAACCAGCTGA
>JADFLZ010000196.1 GCA_022564135.1 Candidatus Zixiibacteriota bacterium | reverse complement strand
GAGGAATATCTTTGAGATGTTTGATTCTGGTAATGAGTGCCGGTCCCATTTTTTTTCGGCGCTGCTGATAATCAGAGATTTCTTCAGCCGTCGGGGCCAGGATAACTTTTCCCTCAATCGCATCCAAAATTATGGGCTGGCCGCTTTGGAGCTTGGAAAGATTTAAGTCTTTTGATATGACAACCGGCAGGTACAAGGCTCTGGCAATTAGTCCCATATGCGAATCCGGACCACCTTCGGCCACCACAAAACCGATTACCTTTTGCCGCCGGTAACTGAGTACTTCGCCCGGAGTAAATGATTTGCCAATAAGCACGGTATTGGGCGGGATGATATGGTTTTTTCTGGTCTTGCCGCTTAAATGCGAAATTATCCGGCTGGCCACGGCTTCAATATCCAGGGCCATCTGACGAATATAGCTGTCGGCTGATTTTTTTAGAGGGGCTGTGGCTCTTTTAATATGCTCATTATATATAAAAGCAGCATTCAGCTTCTTAGACTTAATATCTTTTTTTACCTGGCCTAAAAATTCCTCGTCTTGAGCAATCATAAGCTGGGCTTCGAAAATTTTGGCAGCCGGTCCGCCCATTTTCTTGATGGCCGACTCTCTTAAATCGTCAAGCTCGCTAACAGTTTCTTTTACAGCGAGCTCTAAAGACTTAATTTCAGCAGCCAGCGCAGCATCCGGCACAGCGACCTCGGTAACCTGAGTCTCGCCGGGCAGCACAACTCTGCTGGTGCCCAGCACGATACCGCCGGCTATCGGTTTGCCTCTAATTACTTTATGTCTGTCTACAGTTTTCACTACTATCCAATTTGAATGGTTCTATTCTTGACTTGCTTTCTGAAAGTATACAGCGGGGCAATTGTTCAAAGCAAGATATTATCTAAGAGGTTTCCCCAAAGCCGGACTCTATTATTTTCACAATTTCTGCCATTGCTTCAATTTCATCGGGGCCGTCAACTTCCAGTGTCAGCTCAGTACCCATCTCAGCTGCCAGCATCATAACACCCATGATAGACTTACCGTTAACTCTGATAGAATCCTTGCTGATGAAAAATTGGGATTCAAATTTTGTAGCGGTAGTGACCAGAAGAGCCGCCGGCCGTGCATGAAGTCCTAATCTGTTGGTTACTTTGGTGGTTCTCTTGATCATTGAAAGTCTTCTGACAATACGAATCTTTTTCCGGGAAGCTCCCTGATAATACCTCTTAGCTCCATAGTCAGCATAAACTCAGCCAGTTCTCCTATCGGCAGTTTGACTTCCCTGGAAATCTGGTCAATCTGTTTTGGTCCTTCTGTAAATAGTCCGACAATTTTTTGCTCAGTATCTGTCATATCAGGTAGCCGTCTTAATTTCTTGACCAATATTTGATTTTTGAGTAGCGGCAGCTCCTCAAAAATATCCTGGACCGAAGTCAGCAAGCGGGCGCCTTTTTTAATCAGCTCATTTACTCCCTGGCTTTTGGCAGCAGCGGGACCTCCGGGAACTGCAAAAATTTCCTTGCCTTGTTCCAAGGCATGACCGGCAGTTATCAGGGCACCGGATTTTTCACCAGCTTCAACCACTACGATCCCCGAGGATAAGCCAGAAATTATTCTGTTTCTTTCCGGGAAAAAAGCTTTATCCGGCCGTGTCTCCGGCAGATATTCGGAATAGACAGTACCCTGTTTCTTGATTTTTTCAGCAAGTTTTCGATTTGAAGCAGGAAAGACAATATCAAGCGAGCTGCCCCAGACAGCTATAGTCTTGCCGCCGGCATCGAGGGCGCCTTTGTGGGCTGCCGAATCAATGCCTTCGGCCATGCCGGAGACAACTGTTATACCTTCACTGGCCAGTTCGGAGGCGAGTCTATAAGCAAAAAGTTCGCCGGCTTCAGTAGCATGCCGGGTACCGACAATGGCAATTAACTTTTCATCAGTCCCGAGTTCCTGGCCTGTTGCAAATAAAAGCGGAGGGGGGGCAGGTATGTTATTTAACTGTTCAGGGTAATTTTCGTCCCCCAAAAACATAACCTGCCAGCCTAACTGAACTATTTTTGAGGCGATTTGGCCGGCTTCTTTTAAGTCGCCTTCTCTTTTTATGCCGGATGCCATCCCGCGCGAGATACGGTCGAGCATTGAAATCTCGTCGATGCTGGCTTCAAAGACTCCTTCAGGGGAGCCAAACTTTTTCAGCAGCTTCTGGTAACTTACCCGCCCCACTCCCGGAATCTTAAGTAGAGCGATGGCGCCGGTCAGTTTTTCTTTAAGCTCGGAGTTGGTCAAGACGTTTTTCTATCTCCTGTTTAAACCCGTTTATGCCACTGCCTGATACTGCGGATATGTAAATATAGTCCGAAGGAAGCTTCCCGGAAAGTTTCTTCAAATCACTTTCTGAGACTGTATCAGTTTTGGTTACTATCACCAGCGAAACCTTACTTAACAGAAAATCGTCAAATTCCTCAAGCTCCTTTTGCAGAGAGCAAAAAGCTTTTTTAATATCCGGCTCATTAATATCAATTATATAGGCCAATATCTTTGTGCGCTGAATATGTCTGAGAAACTGAAGTCCCAGGCCTTTACCTAAGGATGCTCCCTCAATAAGCCCCGGTATGTCGGCCATTACAAATGACTTATGTTCCCGGATGCTGACGATGCCCAGATTGGGTTTGAGAGTTGTGAAAGGATAATCAGCGATTTTTGGGCGGGCTGCCGAAAGCGTGGCCAAAATTGTGGATTTACCGGCATTGGGGAAACCGACCAAACCAACATCGGCCAATAGCTTAAGTTCCAGCGCTATTTTTCTCTTTTCACCCGGGATGCCGTCATCGGCCCGGCGCGGGGTCTGGTTGGTAGGCGACTTAAAATGGTTATTGCCTCTGCCGCCCCGTCCGCCTTTGGCCAGCACAAAATCTGCTCCGGCTTCATCTAAATCTACGATCAGCTCTTCGGATGAGAGATCTTTAATAACTGTTCCTACCGGCAGTTTGAGAATTATGTCTTTTCCTGACTTTCCGGATTTGAGTAAGCCTTCGCCATGTTTTCCGTTTTCAGCTTTGTATTTGCGCTTGTATCTAAAATCCAGCAGAGTGGACAGCTGAGAATCGGCCACAGCAATGACGCTGCCGCCGCGGCCGCCATCGCCGCCATCGGGTCCTCCCTTGGGCACAAACTTCTCCCGATGAAAAGAGACGCAGCCGGGGCCGCCATTGCCGGCATCAATTTCTATTTCAACATAGTCAATAAACATTGGCAGGAATATTCCGCCGAACTCCCGGAAAGTCAATGAACCGAATTTGTTAGTTTGCTTCAAAATCGGGTTGTTGTTGCTTGCGGCATTGATTCTGCCCTATAATCAATCTATATTCTGATGTGGAGAAAATAAAAGAGAAAGACTAATCTGCCTTGCCGGGAATAAATCAGCAAAAAAGAATTATGTATGAGCGCTACTCGTTAGCTTTGGGGAAAGTCTGTTATAAAATGGGTCTGCGGCCAAATTTTATTACGATAGTGTCCATGATTTCGGCTCTGGTTTCCGGCATTTTTTTCTGGAAAGCTGATTTTTTTTGGGGAGTGGTTTTTATCATCGTCACTTCGATTACGGATATGCTCGATGGCTCCACCGCCAGAGCGGGAAATATCGGAACTGTTTTCGGCGGATTTTTCGACCACGTTTCCGACAGATACGGCGAATTTTTTATTCTGGCCGGAATTACACTCTCAGGAGCGGTTCATCCCGGCTGGGGGCTGTTCGCGCTGTTTGGCATGCTCATAGCCAGTTACACCAGGGCGGCAGCAGAATCTATCGGCAAACTTGAGAATTGTGCAGTCGGTATTATGGGACGGCTGGAGAAATTTTTGGTTATTATTGGCGGCTCCATAATTGAAATCTATCGTCCTACCGGAACCTTTCCCAATGGCGGCTGGCTTGAGCTGGCACTAATTATAGTCGGAGCAACATCTGTCATTACCGCTATTCAGCGGCTGTTTTACACCAAGAAAATGCTCGGAGATAAAAAAGAAGTTTAATGATTACTGCCATCGGTAACCCCGTTTATGATCTGATCAAGACTCAGAAAGTTAAACCAAAGGGACGGGTTCTCTCCGGCTGCTCTACTAATGCGGCTCTGGCCTTGAGCAAAATTGGCAGTGAGGTCTTATTTGTGGGCTGCGCCGGTGACGACTACAAAGAGCAGCTTGAGCAAGACCTGGATCGGTTCGGAATCAAGCATGAAATTCTGCCTTCAAAAAAAACAGGCGGCTTCGCACTCCACTATTACGATGATTTTGGAAACAGGACCTTAAAACTAATTGAGCGGGCTGATAATATAAAACAGCTGGCGCCCTCTTTATATAAAGATTCACAAGCTGTCTTGATTGGTCCGATTCTGGGTGAAGTTTCCTTTGATGAAATAAAAACAATCAGAAATAATTTTGAGGGCCTTATGTTTTGTGATCCGCAAGGGTTAATCCGCGGAGCAGATGATCAAAATGAAATTTATCATCATAAGGTTGAAGGGATTGAAGAAATTCTGGGGCTGTTCGATATCGTCAAGCCCAACGAACTCGAAGGGCGCATCTTAACCGGCGTTGACTGCCGTGAAGACCCCTACAAAGCCGCCGAGATTATAAAGTCGTGGGGAGCGAAAATTGTCATCGTCACTCTGGCCGATTTGGGTTCGATTGTATATGACGGCCATGAATTTTATGATATTCCACCCTACGATGCCAATGTTGTCGATGCCACCGGCTGCGGTGATACCCATATGGCCGGCTTTATTTTTGAATATTTTAAGACCGGCGGTGATTTGCGGCGGGCCGGATGCTTTGCTGCGGCCACCTCTTCTATCATGCTGGAGCATGTTGGTCCGGATTTTCCTATGACTGAAGCCGCTGTTCGTATCAGGCAGGAAAAACTTCTGGCTATGAACGATTATAAAGTTAAAGTAAAAGTGAACGCCGGCTAAGTAACTGCGAGCGATTTCAAAACATCTGAAAGATTAAAAAAACAGTTGATAGAAAACTTTCTATTTTGCGACCGCTTGACGAAGCCGAATTCGGCGCCAGAGTTTATTAATTTTTAATGCCTTCAAACAAGT
>JADFLZ010000195.1 GCA_022564135.1 Candidatus Zixiibacteriota bacterium | reverse complement strand
AGGAAGAATTCGTCGGACTCGTAGCACAGGGGACACTTAACAAAAATACGATCGTATTCAATAACTTAGTGACGACCAAACAAGACCTTGAGACTAAATGGGAAGTGCCGCTAAGAGAGAGCTGGCATAGCGAGTTGATGGGGAAATAAAACATGTCTAAATCAGGACCTTGATATCACTTCAATAGTTGATATTCCTTATCAGAAAGTTTTCTTGAGCGTATAGGAACATTGCCAACTTCTGGAATCCAGACCAGACTCGATGAGCGCTTTTCTCTTAATTCGGCGTAAGTATCTACAATATCCTTTGAGAACTCAATCTCAAGTGTTCTTACTAGAGTTGCTTTCTTGTCTCGCTCTAAGAAAATGAGCAATTCAGCAATATATATACCTTGAGTTATCGGAAATTGCTTATCTCGCTTGTAAATAAATTTTCCGATTTTGAAAATCCTTTCCCTCTGCTTCAGTAATAAAGGTAGCTCTTCCTCGGTATCAGAGTAGAAGGTTTTGCTTGAGTCAAGCACTCTAAAGCCGATGAACTCCAATAAATACTTATCTGAAGGATTACTGTCTCGATAAAGTATTAGTGCTAAATTTTCAATAAGACCCGAAGTTGAAGATGTGTTCTGAATGTCCAGTTTTATGTAAGCTCCGAGGTTCCCTCGCCATTCGGTGGATTGAGCAGTTTTATCTATCTTTGACCAGTGTAATCCTATTTCATGGCCAATTCGACAATCAATTTCAAATGGCTTTATGTACTCAAAATACGGTGCCAATGAACTAATAAAAACAGCAATTAGGGCTACGATAATTGCAATAACACTTAGAACTCGGTTGCTATTTTTATAAGCTGCAACATTTTCTTCTGTTACAGTTTTACAATCGTCTACGATAGTAACCTCTTTGGTGAATAATTCACATAATTAACTAAATCTATATCAATCAAGCCGATAACTTTTTAAGTATGTTCGGAAATCCATATTGGCAATCACAAATTGAACCGACATCAGAATATATTGAGAGGTAGTTTAAATTATTTCCTCAGCGAATGATTTAAGTTTATGGCTGATGCAAAAAGTATGGCGGCTACAGCCTGATGGGCGATGGCAAGTCCCAGCGGCATAACATATATGAGAGTCAAAACTCCCAGTATAAACTGAACAGTTACCAGTCCGGTGATTATTTTAACAGAATGCGACTGTTTTGAACTGAGCTGAAGCTTTCGAGCGTAGAGAAAGATTCCCACTGCGCTGAATAAAATAAACCAGCCAAAAGTCCGGTGCAAAAACTGAACCAAAATATGATTATCCAGGAAATTTATCCAGAATGGCTCCAGCATGAACATTCTGGGTGGAACCAGATGACCGGCCATCAGCGGAAAGGTGTTATAACCTAATCCGGCGTTAGATCCGGCTACAATAGCGCCATAGAAAATCTGCAGTAAGATTAGAGCAGTGAAGCCAAGAGCGAGCTGACGCAGTCGCGGCTGCGATTGTCCTGCCGCTGTAGCTTCGCCCCGAATCAAGCTCAGCGCCTGCCACAGCGTCGCTCCCAGTAAGGCCAGTGCCAATAACAGATGTGCCGCCAGACGGTAGTGGCTGACCTGTGGTTTATCTATCAGCCCGCTTTGCACCATATACCAGCCCAGTACACCCTGTGCCACCAGCAGAACAAAAAGCGCCAGCATTTTGTAATTGAATTGACGATCAAGTCGCTTTCTGATGGAAAAATAGAGCCAGGGCAGAAGCATAAATAATCCTATCATACGGCCAAACATCCGATGCGCGTATTCCCAGAAGAAAATCGACTTGAATTCCGAAAGAGTCATATGGTAATTGAGCTTTTGATATTCCGGGTAGGCTTTATACATCTCAAAAACTTTGTCCCAGTCAGCACTGTTGATGGGGGGGAATATGCCCATTAATGGCCGCCAGTCTACCATCGACAGGCCGGAGTCAGTCAATCGGGTAATGCCGCCTATCATGATAGTGCCGAATATCATTAAGACAATAAGTAAGAGCCAGATTATTATAGGTTTGTTGTTATTTTGCATAAGGCATATTACAAAACTAATTGTACTTGCGAAACTAAGACTTTGCTTGATTATAAGCCGGACGTCGGAATCGAAACAAAACTGACACGAACATGACCATAGTCACGGCAACCACTATAATCTCGTTTAGCTAAATATAAAATGGCCACCCCGATTTCTCAGGATGGCCATTGTCTTTATAACTCACCAGTACATTGACTGGTTATATGCTGTCATCGACTTACGATGGAGGTGTTCCGCAACTATTCGGTGCAGATCCACCACGGAAAATACGGTCTACCAGGAATGTCAAGTCAAGTACATTTAGAATTGACCCGTCACTGTTGGGATCAGCTTCACCTGAACAAACGGCTTTACCACCGCCACGGAAGATTCTGTCTACCGAGAAAGTCAGATCAAGCACGTTTGCATCTTTATTGTCATTGTTCAAATCACCACGAAGGCCACGACAACAACCAAAATAGTGGGTAAAGTTACGGCCTTTATCGGCCAGGTCCTCTATACGGCCAGGACCACTATTATCTTCACGTACCGTGGACAATACCGTGTAAACTACCAAAGTATCGCCGGCAAGAAGATTATACTCAAACTTGTAAGTCAAGACTCCATGCAGGTCTGTCTCCTGTGAGTCAGGATGAGCATGACTCCAGGGAATTAAACCTGATGCGAAGGCCATGTTTGCATAAAGCTCGTTGTCATCCCAACCGGTATAGACATAACGAGCATTTGCCTCGGCATATCCACCGTAAGGAAGAGTATCAGAGATAGTCCACTTCCTGGTTGCACCATTATAATGAGTCGTATAAGCATGAGACATACCACTAAAACGGGCATCATTCTCCTGACACTCCACAGCGTCATCCAAGCCATACTCGGCTCCGATAAAGTAAATAAGGCCCAAATCTGCGTTTACTTCACCTCTGTTATCACTGCCAGTACCGCCTGAATCTTTCTGATCGGACGGAATATCCCAGTCTATGGCATCACCTACAACTATGCTGTCATGATCGAGGCCATCGTTGGACCAGATCTTAAGGGCTTTGGTGATGAACTGCTGGTCGGCTTGCCAGCCACCACTATAAGTAGCCGTTGCCTGTGGCGCATAATAGGTCACATGAAAAGCTAATGACGAATCATGGTTGGTCATCTTACCGGTGCTCCAGGTCTGAAGCATGCCGTCTGTGACAGGAGCAACCGGAGCCTCCAGAGAATAAACGGAACTGGGATTACGAGCGCCCTGATCAAATATCTGGTTGGTCAAAAGAGTATCGGGACCACCACCGTCGTCTATGATACCGCCCACTACAAAGCTGCCATCATAGAGGTAAACATCAGTAAAACCTACAATAGAATCTATTGTATCGCACTCGGCCGGGTCAAACCAGTAGTCCATCTGGACTCCCGGGCCGACTCCGGTACCACCGCCATACTGACCGTTGGTGCCTACCATCAATGAGATTACGCCTGTTGAGATTGTATCCCAAACGGTCAATAGAACTGTATCTGTGACTATCAAAATCACTTCAAGAGTATCTATATCGCTCGGACCATCATGGTCAAACAATACTCGACCCGTAACCACAATATGACCACCAGCGGCGTTGATTTTAGCCTGAGTAATACCCGTTGCATCCATGGTAATCGTCCCGGTATCGGCGTTGTTAGCACCATCAGAAATAGTCGCTAGAAAAGAACCAGGGACTACTGAAAGCCAGCCGGCCGGACCAGTGTCTTCTTCGGTTGTTACCGATATGTTCAAAGTAGCATTACCGGTGTTCTCTATGATCAGGGTAGTGTCTTTGGATTCACCGGGCTTAACATAGTTAGGCCAGTCGATTAGAGTGTATTCATAAATAGGAACCGGTATCTGGTCCGGATTAACACAGGCTATACGAAAATGTCTAATGGGGTTGTTCTGCCAGGTTGAGTTGTCAATAAAAGCAGTACCCGGATCAAGATCGTTAATATAAGACATATGCATCCATTCAGTGCCTACTCCATCAGGATAAGCGACTGCACGAGGCATAACAGTATCGGCTCCTGAGAAATCATCACCAGGCAGTGTCGTAATACCAAATGGCGCCAGCGTAGCCCAGTGGTCGGCATCACAGGCACCTACAGCACCTGTGGCAGAGTCACACTGAGGTGTTGGTGAGTTGGTCAGGTTGTGAGGCAGGTCAAAAGAGACACCGTTGTTATCAGATATAACAATAACTATTTCACCATTGACCGCACTGCTAAAACTACCATCATATCCACGCTGTGAACAGTCCGGATTGTCAGGATCATCATGACCATCCCAGAGGTCTACTGCTGAAATATAAATGTTACCGGCACAGGTGGCCATGCTAATTTTCGAAAGGTTAGCATTAAAAGCTCCGGCATTACACATAATCGGATCTTTCTGGCTGACCATCGCTACCCGAGGGCCTAAACCTGCACCCGGGAATGATTCTGCCCAGTGATATACACGAGAAGTGTAAGCAATAATACCTTCACTCAGGTAACGGCCAATGTCTGCGGCGTTCCAGGCAAGGTGAAGTTCTTCGCTGGGAGCATCACCTACCCAGAGACCAGCAATGTCATTCCAGGCAATCCATCTGTCTACCAAAGTATCAAACTTGGTAGCATTGACTCTCGGATTCCAGGTGACACCATAATCATCTGATATCTGATAATAAACATCGTTGAAAAAACGATTCCTGGGACCAGGCATATCAGCGTTGATTGAACAGGTATCACAACCGGGTTCCGGTAGATTAGCTGTCCAGAAAAGTGCCACTTTACCTGACTTCTTGGAAGCTTCAATAGTTTCCGAAGTAGCATGTATAGTGTCAAAGACCCAGGGGCAATCCCAGCCTTCAACCATAGGGTCAATCTCTCCGGAGATAAAACAGCTCGATAAAGAACCATCACCCAGAGCAGAGTCGGCATGACCTTCCCTGCGAAAGTAATATGCATGGTGGGCAGATCCGGGACTTGAGGTGATACCAGCAACATGGGTTACCGTTTCACCGGTAGGTCTGTTTTGGAAAC
>JADFLZ010000194.1 GCA_022564135.1 Candidatus Zixiibacteriota bacterium | reverse complement strand
TTTCAACATTATTAACACCTTCTGATGACCTTATCAAATTTTCGAACCAAATTGCGTATATGTTATGCTGCTTATAATTAAGAATTGCTGAATATATCGAATCTCTTTTGCTGTTATAATCGGTCAAGTCAGGCGTAGCTCTGTTAATCAGCTGAAAAATAGCTACTCCCTGTCCGAACTTTACTGGCGGAGTCATATCGCCTACGGATTTAATGCTGAAGGCGGCTCCGATTAATTCCGGATCCCGGCGAAGCTGTGGCACCCAGCTAGTACGTGATACCGATTCTAAAATCTCAATACTCTCGGCATGATTTTCGGCAGCTTTTTCAATAGGCGTTCCAGACTTAAACTCATTCCAGATGGCGGTGGCTGTATCCATACATAATGTCAGGACTTTATGCCGGACGATATCGATCTGTACTTTTTCTTTTGCATCTTCGAAATCAGCCGGGCCGGCAGAATCAATTTCGGCCAGCTGAACCACAAAAAATGAAGAGTTATTTTCAATCAATTCAGATATATCGTTTAGTTCATTTTCAAAGGCAAAATCACTCACCTGCGGATTGTTACCAAGGAACTGGATGTTTTTCCCGCGGAAGAAAGTGCTGGTTCTCTTTGCCGGCATCTTCAAATCACGGGCGGCTTTTTCAAAACCCGTGCTGGTTGCTTCGGAGTAGAACCGTTCAAGCCTAATGTACAGCTCGTCTAAGGTTTCTTTAGAAACATCAGTTTTAATTAAAACATGCGAAGCACGTGCTTTTTTTATCAGTACAGCTTCGTCTTTCCCGGCAGGGGTTTCATTTATTTCTTTTCTTTCATGAACTTTGATTATGTGCCAGCCGAATTGTGTTCTAATTGGCTGGCTTACATCATCCGGCTGCATGCTGAAAACCATTTTGTCAAACTCGGGGACCATCTGTCCGGACGGGAACCAGCCCAGGTCGCCGCCATCTTCGGAAGTGACATCATCGGAGTATTTTCTGGCCATTTCTGCAAAATCAGAACCGGCTTTAATTGAGTCATAAATGGCCATGGCCAGATTGTAAGAAATTTCCCAGTCGTAGGGTTTGGGAGCCTTTTCTAATATGGCAATGTTTAAGCCTCTTTTTTCATCTAAATAATAATCGTCCCGGCGCTCATCGTAAAAAGCACGCACTTCCTCATCGCTGCTTTTAGGAGGAGGTTTGGAAAATCTTGCAAAAGAAACGTTAACAAGCCCCAGGTCTACTTCTTCGAACTTTTCTATGTAAGCGCGCTTGACTTCGCCCTCACTTACATGAGCAGTCTGAATCACCATTTCCTGTATTTTTATTTTTTTAATTTCGCTTACTATGATTGGCTCAATAGAAGCCCAGAAAGCTTCGGCCTGCGGGTCGGCCATGGCGTTAATATATTTCTGATAATCAAAGTTGCCATCGGTCTGGAAGCTGGCTGTGGCTTGAAGCTCCGGCGGCGGGCTGAATTTCAAAAAAGAATATATTTCCTCAGCGGAAACAGTAATGTCGAAATTCTTTACCTGCTGCATAATGAGCCGGTCATGTACTATTTGCTGCCAGGCGTTCAAATGAAGCTGTCTTTTCAGATTATCAGAGAGTTCCTGGTCAGGGGCTTTTTGTACTTCAGCCTGTACCAAGTTGTTGTATGTCCTATTGTACTCTTGCCAGGTGATTTCTTCCCCGTTTATGATAGCAGCAAGGTTCGTATTCTGGAAGCTCTGGCGGCTGGAAAAACCCATGCCCCATTCCAGGACAATCATACCTGCAAAAAAGAATAGAACTATTATGATGATCGGAACAATCATTCTGCGCAGTGCCTTAAACATCTAAAAAACTCCTTTAAGTAAAAGCCAAAAATTTACCGGCTGCTATTGATATCGGCAGGCGGGCAGTTAATATACTTTAACTGTCCAATTTGGCAATACCGATAAACTGTCAATTATACAAAATTGTTGCTTTATATTAGCGGATTGACCATAGAATTGTACAATATGCAAGATATTTAAATATAAGGATTAATATGAAGCAAATTTTCTCAATTGCGCTGCTCTTTTTGATGCTCTCTGTATCAGGCAATGCTCAATCTCTTGACTGGCCGGTGAAGAGAAAAATAGATCTGGCCTCAGGATTTGGGGATATGAGGGCCAACCGGTTTCACAGCGGGGTCGATATCAGAACCGGCGGAGCAGTCGGAGAAGCTGTTTTTTCTCCGGTCGCAGGCTATGTCTGGCGGGTAAGAACCTCATATGAAGGCTACGGCAAAGTCATCTATATAATGGGAAATGACGGCTGCTATTACGTGTTTGCACATCTGGCCAAGTTTATCCCTTCCATTGATAACTATGTTAAAACAGCCCAGTTGAGTTCAAAACGTTACTTTGTTGACCTCTATCCTCCGGCTGACAGTCTGAAAATCAGAAAAGGCCAGTTAATAGCCCAAAGCGGACAAACCGGCGCCGGAGCGCCGCATCTTCATTTTGAAAAACGCAGCCCGGACAATCAGCCGATCAATCCGCTTACTCATGGCTTCAGCCTGAGTGACAATGTCCGGCCAATGTTTACCAGAGTCGGTTTTAAGATTATAGATGACACTTCGATGTTTGAAAGCGGAGTCAGAAAGATGTTCTACGACGTTAGAAAAACAGAGTCCGCCGGCAGGTATGTTCTCGACACAGTACTTTATTTTAACCGGCCGTTCGGGATAATGGCCGACTGCTTTGACCTGATGAGACCCAGCGGCATGAAAAGAACTGTACGAAAGCTGTCGCTTTATGTGGATGACCAGCTTTACTATGAATCACTCTTTGATACTCTGAATTATGAATCAGAACAGTCTGTCAATTTCGAATATGATTATGGCGAGTTTGTTGAGGATCGTCCGAAAGTTCGCCGTTTGTTTGAGGACAAGTGGAATCAATATAGAGGCAGCAAATCCGCAAATGGCTCCAGAGGATATATCGGCCGCAAAGGAACTGATAATCTCGGAGTTCGGTCTGCCAGAGTTGTGGCCGAAGATTGCTGTGGCAATGTTTCAGAACTTGGTTTTAAGTTCATATATGGTCCGGCTGAAAATATTTTCCATCTGGATTCTACAATTACTACAGATTCGGGCAGCACTCTTTTCTATTTCAAACCAATAAGAGAATTCAAGCTTTTTGGGATTGATTCAGTTATTGCTTTTAAGGCCTCAAAGAATAGTTGGAATGCTTCTACCAGAGTCAAGACAGAGTATAGTGATGATGGCAGTCTGATATGCAGAACCGATTCGAGAATCCACCCGGGACTGGTTTTAAGACTATTCATATTTACAAAAAGCGGCGGTCTCATCCGGGATAATCTCTTTCACGGAATTCTGGACAAGATTTCTAAATCTGCCAGGAAAATTGAAGCAACAGTTGACGACGAGGGTCTCTGGGTCGACATTCTTTCAACTAATAAGGGAGCCAGTAAAGCCTGGGTAAAGCTGTACCATGACAGCACCTTGCTGGGAACCTGGCAGGCCAGAATGCTGACCATCAAAAATTACCGTTGTTTCATTGCTCCCTCTCCGGAGCTCGCTACAATTACTAAAATCGAAGTTATTCTCAACGCTTCACCTGATTACAAGGGCACTACTGTCAAATCGTTCCGCGCCTACGCTGTCGGCTATGGCCGGCGGACAATCAAAGCCGGTGACAAGTTCGAAGTTTCATTTGAAGAAAACAGTCTGTACAATCCGCTGTTTATTCAGATTAAAACGAACATTATATTTAGAAAATCAGTGCTGCGGCTAAACTCCGATCATTATGAAATTTTGCCGGAAGCGTTTCTCTGCCGGGAGGAATTTGAAGTTAGTATTGAGATGATAGGGGAATTCCCCAAAAATGATCTGAGCGGAATCTGCTGGCTGGACAAAAAAGAAAACAAATGGGTCTGGCTTGAGAATGAAAGAGACGGTGACAGTAACAGACTGCGCACAAAATCTCTCGGCGGCGGCTCATTCGCCGTGGTTATAGATTATGACCCCCCCTCAATCAAAAACCTGAATGTCAGAGCTAACAAGAAATATCGAAACGCCAACATCCCTATAAGATTTGAACTATCTGACACTTTATCCGGTTTTGAAGATGACAGAAATATTTTGATAAAACTCGACGGTGACTGGATGATTCCCGAATATGACCCGGAAACTTTTATCTGCCAGACCGCGCCGATAAAATCTCTGGAACCGGGCGAACATCATCTGGCCATAATTGTTACCGATAGAATGGGTAATAAAGTTGAGAAGTATCTCAAATTCTGGATTAGACCAAAGTCTCAAAAACGGTGATGACCTGAAATATTAACGGAGCAGTTATTTGTTTATACCAATAAAAGATGATGTCCCGACAATCAGAAAGCCGGTAGTTACCATTGCCCTAATCGCAATTAACTCGGTCGTCTTTTTGTTCAGTATTTTTTTAGGTGATAAAGGATTTCTGGAATTCACTTATAAATTCGCCTATATACCGGTAGAGCTGGTGCATGCTGTCGAAGTAACACCCGAACTGGCGTTTTCGACTTACCTGACTCCGTTTACCTCGATGTTTATGCATGGCGGCTGGCTGCATTTGATTGGCAATATGCTGTTTCTCTGGATTTATGGAAATAATGTCGAGGACTATTTTGGGGGTCTGAAATTTGTCTTCTTTTATCTTTTGTCCGGGCTGGCTGCCATCGCCTTATATACTTTGTTTGGCGCCAGTTCCGAAATTCCACTGGTCGGGGCCTCAGGGGCAATCGCCGGAACAATGGGCGCTTATATCGTTTTGCACCCCAAGGCGCGTATAACGGTGCTTATAATATTTTTCTTTATCCAGTTTATCAAAATTCCGGCCCGGGTTGTACTGGGTATCTGGTTTTTTATGCAGCTGTTTATGTCACTACGCGATAGCACAACCGGCGGCGGGATTGCCTGGATGGCTCATGTAGGCGGCTTTTTGTTCGGATTTGTGCTGCTCAAATTTTTGACCAAGCTCTATGGTCGCCGCGGGCCCAGGCGGTCATCGGGACAGAGAATTTACCGCATGGACTGGAACTGAGTTTTGATAAAATATAGTTCCGGTTTACAAACA
>JADFLZ010000193.1 GCA_022564135.1 Candidatus Zixiibacteriota bacterium | reverse complement strand
GGTGGCGTGGGCAAATCTACTATTGCCACCAATCTCTCTGTGGCGCTTCATTTAGCCGGTAACAAAGTCGGCCTTCTTGATGCCGATATTTATGGCCCCAGTCAGCCCGGTATGCTTGGCTCCAAAGATGAGAGACCCGACACCAGCGGCGGCTACCTGAAGCCTATTAACAAATTCGGGGTCAGCTTTATCTCCATGGGGCTGCTGTTAGATGCAAAATCTCCGGTTATCTGGCGGGCGCCAATGGCTATGAAAATGATTCACCAGTTTCTGGGACAGGTCGAATGGGGCCAGCTGGATTTTCTATTGATTGACCTCCCCCCCGGCACCGGTGATGTCCAGCTGACTTTGGCCCAGCAGGCGCAGCTCTCCGGAGCAGTTATCGTGACCACACCGCAAGAAGTTGCTTTGGGTGTGGCCCGTAAGGGTTTGAGAATGTTCCAGCAGGTCAATGTACCTATTCTGGGTGTGATTGAGAATATGTCGGGCTTTATCTGCTCGCATTGCCATGAAGAAACAGCAATTTTTGATACGGGTGGGGGGAAAAGACTGGCAGATGAATATGACGTACCACTTTTGGGCTCTCTGCCTTTAGACCCGGCTATTATGAAAAGCGGCGACAGCGGCACGCCCATTGTAGTTGTAGCTGAAGCTGAGGGAAATGACTCGCCAAGTGCGAAGGCTTTTATAAAATTAGCAGAAGTTCTTCACCAGAGAGTGGAAAAGGTGGAATCTGAAATATCTGCCAATGAGCCATTAAGCATAAAGACTGATTCTGAAAATAACTTGATTATGACCTGGCCGGACGGACATCAGAGTAAGCATTCCGGCTACTATCTGCGTCTTAATTGTGCCTGCGCACAGTGTGTTGATGAAGATACCGGCCGCAAGCTAATAGATTCTAAAAAAGTGCCGCTTGATATAAAGGCAACTAAGGTCTCCCCGGTAGGCAGATATGGTTTAGCGGTAGCCTTTTCTGACGGGCACAATACCGGAATTTTCGCGTTTAATAGGCTGAGAAAATTGTGCGAATGCGAAGACTGCAAAAAGGAAAAAATTGACCAAAAGTCATTTTCTATTTAGAGAGTAGAATAAACGTATGGCTTCAAAAGAGATAAATATTAGCGGACAGCCTACTCTGGACCCGTCCGTCTGTAAGTTTGTAGTCGATTATCCGATTCTCAGCGATGGCAGTCTTATCTGCCGTGATACTGAAACGGCCAAAGGTTCACCGTTATTGGAATTACTCTTTGATATTTCCGGTGTGAGGGAAATTCTGGTGACCGGCAATACTTTGACCATCGCCAAAGATGGCGACGAGCCGTGGCCTGTGATTGGTAAAAAAGTCGGCGAAGCTATCCGCTCAGCTATCAGCAGCGGCAAACGTCTTATAGATCCTGATGCCAAAAAGAAGCTGCCTTCCGAAGAGCATATCCGCCGGACGATTGAAAAGCTCTTTGAGGCTGAAGTTAACCCGGCTATTGCTTCGCATGGCGGAAAAGTTGAGCTTGCGGATGTAGAAGGAACTTCAGTCTATCTTCGCTTGGGCGGGGGCTGTCAGGGCTGCTCCTCAGCTTCGGTTACTCTCAAACAAGGCATCGAAAAAGCAATAAGAGCAGCCATTCCGGAAGTAACAGAGATCCATGATATAACAGACCACGCCGCCGGTGCTAACCCGTATTACAATTGAAGCTGGCAGGAATATTTGGGATGACCTATTCATTAACCGCAACTTTCGCCAACAAAATTCGTGCTTGAGCGAAAAAACAGTAATTGAATTATAACCCGAAACAAAATAGTTCTATGGTCTTTATAACCCGTCTTATTTTTATTTCGATTATATTTATAAGCGGCACTGTTTTATCAGCAGAGCTGCCTGTATACTGCTCGGGACTTCATAACGTCGGACAGCTGTCATTTGGTATTACTAATTTCGGAACTCTGGGACGTCCGCCATTCCGGGATTGCTTTACTAATAAGAAAATCCTGATGGCTGAATTTCCCCGTAAGTCAAACACCGTTCACCTCTACAAAGCTGGCCTCTGGGTTGGCGCTGTAGTCGGCCGGGACACTTTGGTCTCGACTGCTGCCGAATCAAATATTCCGAACAGAGAATTTAATCCCGACGTGCCACCTTTCGGAGAAATCACCTACCGCAGCAGCGTAGATCCCTCTATTTCCGGTTTCGAAGAAGCTGTTTCTGAGCAGGACTTTATTTCTATATATACGGACACCTTTACTTCGGGTGTACCGGACCTTGGATTTGATGCTTCAGATTTCCGGAGACACAAGCCTCTGGGAATAGAAGTAACCCAGTCATCTTATGCCTGGTCATTTAACTATACTGAAGATTTTGTGCTGATAGATTACTATATCAAAAACATTGGCGACAATATTCTTGAAGATGTCTATATCGGCATTTACATGGACGGCGACGTACATGAGGATCGCCTTAATCAAAATCAAAATCCGACACCAGACCTGCCCATCAAAGAGCCGACCGAAGGCATTGATGACCTGGGCGGATTTATGAGAAATTACACAAGAAGAGAAGGCGAGTGCGAAATTACTCACACTCTCAATCTGGCCTGGACAGCGGACAATAACGGCGATTCCTGGGGGCCTGACTGGTTTGCCCCGAACGTAGTGGGCATGCGCTACCTGGGCAAACCCGACTATGATGAAAAACTCGGGTTTAACTGGTGGGTTTTTAATCTCAACCCCCGTTTCGATTTTGGTCCGCAGCATAAACGAAATTTTAGACGCATGGGTAACGGCATTGGCACTCCTATAGGTGACCGCAACAAGTATCATTTGCTGAGTAACGGCGAAGTTGACTACGACCAGGCCTGGACTGCTTCAATTTCTCCATTTAACCCTACCTGGGTTCAGCCTGATCCTGCCATAGCAAGAATTATGTCCAGCGGAAATGACATTCAATGGCTTTTATCAATAGGCCCGTATACGATGCAGCCGGGAAGCAAAGTAAGCTTTCCCCTGGCGTATGTTGGCGGCGAACAATTACATACTAATGCCTGGGTCTGGAAAAGATTACTAGCTGCCAACAACGACCCGGCAAAATTCTATGAATACCTGGATTTCTCTGACTTTGCAGATAATGCCATCTGGGCCGGCTGGGTATACGATAATCCGGGAGTAGATACAGACGGCGACGGATACTTCGGTGATTTCGCGGTTTGTATACTGGATACGGTCTTAATTGACAGTGTCTGGGAAATTTCGGTGGCCGAAACCACATTTTATACCGGCGATGGCGTCCCTGACTGGAAAGCGGCCTCCCCGCCGCCGGCGCCAAAAGTATGGCTGAGCCAGGCTGTCAACGGACTCAAAGTCAGGTTCAACGGCGGCAGATCGGAAACGACCAAAGATATATTTTCCGGAATAATTGATTTTGAGGGCTACAACGTTTACATCGGCCGCGACGACAGGGAAAGCAGTTTTAGTCTGGTTGCCTCATATGACCGCAAAAACTTCAGAAAATTTATCTATAATCCGCTCCTGAAACCGCGGCCCGGTTTTGTCATGGAAATCAGTACACCGTACACCTTAGAAGAGTTGCAATGCGCCTACGGAAGATTCCCGAATCCATGCGGAGACTCACTATTTGATCCGCTCAATTACAGACCAAGCAGCCCTTACATTCATCCCTTTTATCCGGACTCAATCTTCTATTTTGCCAAACATGGTTCAAACGCAGACCAGTTTGGGTCGACAACCCCGATTGTGAAAAGGTTCCCCAATCAGCTTTTACCTTCTATTCCCCCGGTACCGGATGACTATACAGATGACGGCTATTTCAAGTACTATGAGTACGAATTTGAAATAAATAAACTGCTGGCTACTGTGCCATATTATATGAATGTGACTGCTTTCGATTTTGGCTCTCCCGAAACCGGCCTCGAGCCGCTGGAGACATCGAAAGTGCTGGGAACAATTGAAGCATTTGTATCAGGTTCGGCCGAAGCCTTAAGCGGCGAATTTAAAGATATTTTCGTCTATCCTAATCCCTATCGCAATGATGTTGATTATCGCGGACAAGGCTTCGAGGGTCTCACTCAGGATTTTCTTCCCCGAGACAAAGTGCGGGCAATTCATTTTGCCAATCTGCCGCCAAAGTGCACAATTCGAATTTTTTCTTTAGATGGTGACCTGATCAGAGAGCTGTCCCACGATGTCAGCCCGGCTGACCCTACTTTTAGCCATGCCCAATGGGACTTAATCACCCGTAACAGACAGCTGATTGTCTCAAGTTTGTACTACTGGAGCGTGGAAATGCCCGATGGCAGCACCCAGATTGGCAAATTTGTGGTTATAATGTAGCGGTCCTTTTGCCGAATATTCTTATCAAATCCCTGTTTTCCATGCTTGCAGTTGCTGTTTTTTCTTATAAATTATCATTTATTGTGGCAGGTACATTATAAATGAACAACAAGCTTCGCTTTGACATTTTCGACTCCCCCCCCATTTACAACGGGCAAAAAGATGAGGACAGTTTTAATCACGACCGCATCCTGGAATTTAACCACCGCCACAGCGTCTGCCTGAGAGCCTACGACCTTGAAGTCGCCGACCTCTCAATTGTCCATCTTGATGACAGCTATCATAACAAATCAAATTTCAGCGCTCTCAGAAACAGGCAGCTCAGGCAATCTATCATAGTCTCTGCAGCCCTGTCAGCTATCGCCGTATCGCTTCATGGTCGAAACGGACTGAACAGAATTCCCGAAGACCAGAGAACCAAAGAAGCGGCCAACGCCTTAAAACGCGCCAATGACAGAACAGCAGCCCAGGTGATGGGCGATGTCCTGCAGCGTACCACAGAAACTTTACCGGTTGGTGAAGAAGTTCTGATTGAATCAACTATTACTGAAGGCGTCAGAGTAAAACCGGGCAAAGAAGTCGGCGGAAATCCTACGATTGCTGTTGGCACCCTCTTTGGCAAAGCTGAACATCGCCAGCGCTACGGTTTGCCGATGCCGCGACCAGTAGCACTACTTTCGATGGGCAATGATGTAATCGATGGCACTACCAAATCTATCAAAGGTCTGCACTCCAGTTTTACTGCTCTCTGCGTTTCAGAATCCAAGGT
>JADFLZ010000192.1 GCA_022564135.1 Candidatus Zixiibacteriota bacterium | reverse complement strand
CTGCCCAAGTTCAGATGCAATCGACTTACTCCCACCCTTCGACCCTTCGGCTTCGCTCAGGACGGCGCAAGCTCAGGGTGACTAATAATTATCTATATGAAATAGTTGATAAAACGATTCGTGCTGTGGGCGGCAGACGTCCTCGTCTGCCCCAGCTTCAAAAGTTATGAGAAAAATAAATTATTAATTGTCCACTGGAACCCACCTAAAAGGTGGGCCACCCGCCACGTCAAGCCCATCAATGTGGAACGACTATAGATTGTGGGCGGCAGATGCCCTCATCTGCCCCAGCTTCAATACAGCTGACTAACTCCTACGCGACCCAAATAAGCAAAATCTCAATTTTGTACGTAAGGGTTGAATATATTCAACCCCTACAAATTTATGTGGGCGGCAGATTCCTTCATCTGCCCCATTGTTCAATAATAATGAAAAAAGTGAATTAGTTGCTGCACGTCATTCCACGTTTTTATCCCCGACACAGTTGAGGGGGCTTGACGTGGAATCCAGTCCGTGATACAAGCTATAGAGCTTCAGATTGTATTTTCTTAAGCTGGAACCCACTTAAAAGATGTCGAAACCGCACCCAAAAGGCGGGTTTCGACCTACTCAAGACTTATTTCTCCCCTACATCTAAATCTGCTTATAACCCCAGTCGATAAGTTTGCGGATTTCGCGGAAGCGGAGCTTGTCGCCTGGCACGCCAAGGACCACCGCCGTCAGCCTCTCCCCTGATTTGTCCTGTACGAGAGTACCCAGACAGTAGCCGGCAGCGCGGATATAGCCGGTCTTGCCGGCCAGAACACTATATGGCGACAAAACAATTAGATTGGTGTTGGCCATTTGAAGATACTTGCCTTTGTGATTTTGAATAGGAATCCGGCGTTTTCGGGCGGAGGTGATTTCAACAAGTTTGGGATAATTGAAGACGTAGTGAATAATTTTGGCGACCTCGTGGGCTGTCGAGACATTTCGCTTATCTAAACCGGTCGGCTCTATGAATAATGTTTTCTTGAGACCGAGTGACCTGGCTTTTATGTTCATCTCTACAGCAAGAGCCTCACTCGATCCTGAGGTTGCCCTGGCCAGCGCCCGCATAGCCCGGTTGTCAGAGTTCATAAGAGCAGCCACCAGTAAGTCTTCAAGTGTCAGTTCATAGCCAATTTTGAGTCGCGATTTCGAGGAACGTCGGGCATCTTTCTTAGTAATCTTTTCGGTGCGGTTTAGATCAATGCCTTTGTCGAGAATTACCATTGCCGCCACAAGTTTGGTGATAGAAGCAATCGGCCGGACCTGGTTGGCGTTTTTGCTGTACAGGACCTGTCCGTTTTTATAATTGACCAGAATGGCAGATTTGAGATTTAAGTACGGGCCTTTTTTCTTGGCAGTATCAAAATCGAATTGATAAGTTGGGTTATCTGAAGCCAACAGCTCGGCATTATCGACTTCTAAAATATGTACGGTATTTGCTGTAAAAAAGACAAAGGCTGACAGCAGCAGCAGAACTTTGGGAAATGAACTTTTTCTAATCACTTTAGTACCTTACCCACTTAATTATTTCAGGCAGCGTTGGTCGTTTGCCATACATCAGAATACCTATACGAAATATCCTGGCCGAGAGCCAGATAACAAAAAAGGTCGCCAGCAGCAGCAATACAAAGGAGAGTATGGCTTCACCTAAAATTCCTGAGAAAAACGAATATTCGGTTACGCTGGGGGCTATAAAGATAATTCGCATCGTCATCAGGGTTGGCGCAAAAAACGGAATCATAGAAAGTGTCCGCGCCATAGTAGAATTAGGCTCCTGTATAATTGCTATCCCAATTATGAACGGTACTACTAATAGCATTGTAAGCGGCATAACAAAGTTCTGCGCTTCTTTTTCGCTGTTGACAATAGAGCCCAAGAGAGCAAACAAAGTAGCAAACATGAGATAGCCAAAAATCAGAAATAAGCAGAAAAACGTTAGTACCACAGGATTAAAAACTATTTTCGCTATTCCCGGATCAATCGCAACAGCAAAGGCTCCGCTTCCGAAATACAGCGCTGCCCCCATCAATATCCAGATAAATAATTGAGTAAGTGTGGCTCCTCCCAACCCAAATACTTTTCCCAACATAAGTTGAAAGGGAGTAATGGAGGAAACCAGCACTTCCATAATCCGAGATGTCTTTTCTTCGATAACTGAGCGCATTATGACCTGGCCGTAGCCTATTATGACAAACATTATAAGTGAAATGAAAATCATCGAAGCAAGATATTTTGTTTCGAAATCAACTGAGTCTCCCTGGGCATCTCTTCGGGGCAGGTCAACGCGCCGGGTTAAGGCTAGAACAGAATCAACTCCCAGATTAATATTGGATTTCTTGAGTCTCATCGTTGCAGCGATATGTGAAACAACTTTTTCAAAACGTGAAATAGTTCTGAAACTTTCAGAATTAGTGACCAGAGCCATGTTGCTGTCGGCCTCTTCTATGCCCGGCTTAAAAATTAGAAAATATTTTATTTCTTCGTCATTTAATGCTTTAGTCAGTGAATCAACAGTAGAGACAAATGCGTCGCTGTCACCGGGAGTGATAAGAACAATATCATTAATCTCATAGTAGGGGGTTTCGCCGTCATCAAGCTTGTAGCGCTCCAGTGCCGACTTAAACTCTTCCCCAACACCTGCACCACTCTGGTCGACGACCGCCAGAAACTGGGTTGAGCTGGCCGATTTAGTAGCCAGCATAGCCGGCAGAATACCAAAGGCGGCCATCAGCGCCGGAATTAAGAATATGCTGATAATGAAAGATTTCTTCTTAACGACCTGCGCGTATTCACATTTTATAACAACCCAAATTTTAGACATTCGCTGCTCCCGCCTTGTCTTCCAGTTCTTTTGGGTCTATTTGGGCCGTGCTGATAAAAATCTCATACAGTGACGGCTCAGCAATTTCGAACCGGCGGACTTCAACTTTCTCTACCAGTTTACTTAAAATTAGCTGAGTGTCGGCGTTTTCAGCCAGTTTAATTTCCAGATAGTTACTGTACTCGGTCAGACTGGCCACTCCCGGAAGCTCACTAATAAACGAACCGTCTCCTTTGATTTCAACATGAAGCGAGTTCTTGCCAAACTGCGACTTAATTTCGCTCATCGTTCCATCTAAAACTTTTATGCCGTTTGATATCATGCAGATATAATCGCAGAGTTTTTCGGCCTGCTCCATAACGTGGGTGGAAAAAAGAATCGTCTTCCCTGCCCTCTTTAAGTCCATCAAGACTCCCCTGATAAGCTCAACATTGATAGGGTCAAGACCAGAAAACAGTTCATCAAGAATGATGATGTCCGGTTCATGAATCAGAGTAGTGATAAACTGAAGTTTCTGCTGCATGCCTTTGGAGAGCTCTTCAACTTTCTGGTCGATATATTCAATCAAGCCCATTTTGGTAAGCCAGGGTGAGATTCTTGTGGCAGTTGTTTTGCGAGGGCAGCCTTTGAGTTCCGCCATATAGGTAATTACTTCGCGCAGAGTCATCTTTTTGTACAGCCCTCTTTCTTCGGGCAGGTAGCCAACCCGTTCAAGAAAGGCGATATTAGATTTCTTGCCATCGAATGTTACTCTTCCGCTATCTGGTGCGATAATGTTCATTATCATTCTGATAGTGGTAGTTTTGCCGGCGCCGTTTGGACCGATTATGCCATAGATGACACCTTTGGGAACCGACAGCGAGAGATTATCTACCGCGACTTTTTGGTCGTAAACTTTACGTATGTTTTCAAGCTCTAAATGCATTTTCCGCTTTCAATTTATTCTGACATTAATAAATGTCTTACACAATATATAATCAACTAAAACAGATTTTTGAGATTGCTTCGTCGCTCACGTTCCTCGCAATGACGAAAACATAATTGCTGCTAGTTATCGCGAGTCCCGACTGGATCGGGGTGCGGTAATCTCAGGATATTAATTGGCAGAACCACTAACGGTTTCTGCCCCTAAAAATGTATTGACATAGTTAGTGAGAATGTCATGATGAGTCCAGAAGCAGACGCTTTGAGGTAATCTCAAAATAAAGCTGTCCGAATCACTAAAGGGCCATGGTGCCCTGCAAATGAACAGATATAATTATCGCTTTGTGTCATTGCGAGACCCGACAAAGTCGGGTTGTGGCAATCTGGCTTTACTATAACGACGAATAAATTTCGTTCACTTTGTCCCAGTTGATAATATTAAAGAAGGCTGCGATATAATCCGGCCGACGGTTCTGATAGTTTAGATAATATGCATGTTCCCAGACATCTACTCCTAATATTGGAGTTTTTCCCTCGCTAACAGGAGTATCTTGGTTTGGCGTGCTTGTTATTGCAAGCTTGCCATTATCCACTATAAGCCAGGCCCATCCTGAGCCGAATTGTCCAACACCAGCTGCCACAAATTCTTCTTTGAACTTGTCAAAACTGCCAAAAGTTTCCTTGATTGCATCTCCTACAGCTCCAGAAGCTTCACCACCAGCATTTGGGCCCATAATTTCCCAGAAAAAACTGTGGTTAGAATGACCACCACCATTATTCCTTACAACACCTTTAATATCATCCGGTAAACTATCTAATTTCTGTAGAAATTCATTAACATCCATATTCTCAAATTCTGTTCCTTTAACAGCTCCATTCAACTTATCAATATAAGCCTGATGATGCTTACCATGATGTATCTCCATGGTCTTGGCATCAATATGCGGCTCAAGAGCATTGTATTCATATGGTAATTTTGGTAATTCATTCATTATAACCACCTCAGGTTAACTATTGTTAATTTAGAAATTGATAAATGTTTAAATAATTTTCTATAGAACCTGCCATTTTATTATATCAATATTTTTTTCATTCAATAGTTTTTATTGAATCTTTGCAATAAGTTTTTATACTAACAATCTATGGAATATTTAAAATGTACGATATAATCCTAGGAAGAAATAAAGAAGATCAAAAAAAGTTTGGAAACCAAGGAACAATATTATTAGGTAAGCACTATGTAAAGATGGGCCAGATTACTTCTTTGTCAAATAAAATATATATGGATGTGGCAAAATCTCATGTTGTATTTGCTTGTGGTAAAAGAGGTTCTGGAAAA
>JADFLZ010000191.1 GCA_022564135.1 Candidatus Zixiibacteriota bacterium | reverse complement strand
AGAAATGCTGAACCAACAGGTCCATCCGGTAGTCTAGTAAAAGGGCTCGCTGGGCACCTCGGGCGATCTGTCACCGCTATCGATGATTGCCGAAGTTGTCATGGGGGAAGGTCGCGCCGACTATCAGGGCAAACGAATCAGCGGAGCCGCGGCTATGAAAGCGGCCGGCATAACGCCGGTGGTGTTATCACTTAAAGAAGGACTTGGTTTGATAAACGGTACCGATGCTTTCAGCGGAGTAGGCACCCTGGCTGTTTTTGACTCTATCAAACTGGCCAAGAATGCGCTGATAGCCATAGCCATGACTCTCGACACTGTCGGCTCTAATATAGTAGGGCTGGATAAACGCGCTCACGAAATACGAAAACATCGCGGTCAGATTGTAACCGCCGAAAACCTGCGAACCTTAGTCGATGGTTCCCAGACGATTCCAGCCAACAGAGGCAAAGTACAGGATGCCTATTCACTTCGCTGTGCCCCGCAGATTTTCGGGCCGTCGCTTGACGCCATTAAATATGCAGCTGATGTTCATCTGCGTGAAGCCAACGGTGTCTGCGATAATCCGCTGTTTTTTACAGACCAAGGCGACTATGTCGCGGCCGGAAATTTCCACGGCCAGGCGGCAGCAATGGCGCAGGATTTTCTGGCTATCGGAATTTCAGAAATCGCTTCGCTTTCAGAACGCCATACCAACCGACTGCTCAACCCGACTTTGTCAGGGCTGCCCGATTTTCTGGTAGAGGGCAAGGGGCTGAATTCCGGCCTGATGGTGGCGCAATATTCAGCCGCAGCGCTCGTTTCAGAAAATAAGATACTCTCTCATCCAGGCGTTGTTGATTCTATCTCGGTCTCGGCCGACCAGGAAGACCATGTCTGCATGGGCTCGATAACAGCCAAAAAACTTACGGAAATAGTCCGCAACACAGAAATAGTAGTGGCCATTCAGCTGATGTGCGCCGCTCAGGCGCTGGATTTCCGCCGTCCTGAAAAAGGAGGCAAAGGCACAGAGAGCGCTTATCCGGTCATTAGAAAAGTGGTCGAGCGGCTTATCGACGACAGGCCGCTCTATCCCGACATTGATAATATGGTAGAAATCGTGCGCAGCGGTGTGATTGTTGAAGAAGTCGAGAAAGCTGTCGGCGAAATAAAATTATAAAGACTTGGACGTTTGCGGCAGGGCCACCATACGCTCAAGCTCAGCGGCAATGGCCGGCTTTTCCAGCTTATTGACTGAAATAGTTGACCTTCCGAAAGCAGAAGTCTTCTCAGCCAGATAATGATGGGTGGCCAGTCTGGCTATC
This sequence comes from Candidatus Zixiibacteriota bacterium, assembly GCA_022564135.1. Lineage (GTDB taxonomy): Bacteria > Zixibacteria > MSB-5A5 > GN15 > FEB-12 > JACZWU01. Next base: position 3,871 of record JADFLZ010000191.1, on the reverse strand, counting down.
TGATGCAGATGCGTGATGACCAGTACCTGGCCCTGCTGTGAAAGTTTTTTGAGTTTGCTGCCGACTTCTGCCGCAGTCCGTCCGCCGATTCCGGAATCAACTTCGTCAAAGACCATCAGAGCGTGACTGGTTTTGTTCGAATTCTTGGCTGCCGATTTGAGGGCTAATAGAATCCTGGATATTTCCCCTCCCGAAGCGCACTTGACCAGCGGCTTTAGTGGTTCGCCTTCGTTTGCTGAAAACATTATGCGGCCTTTTTCCAGGCCTTCAGGAAATGCTTTCACCGCCCTGTCATCAATAACAATACCATCAGGGTCATCTGTATAAACAAATTCAAATTCAAATTGCGGCTTATCAATGGCCAGTTCCGTTAGTTCTTTAACTACCAATTTTTCCAGATAGGCGGCTGTTTTCTTGCGCGTATCAGAAATTTTTAAGGCCTGTTCCCGGTACTCTTTTTGAAGTCTGTTACATTCAGCTTCAAGTTTACTGGTCAGCACATTTATATCCGGTCTGTCACCAAGCTTGCTGTTGATTACATCCAGAGTCCCGACAATTGCTTTTTCCGAACCGCCATATTTTTTCTTAAGCCGGTAAATTTCATCAAGCCTCAGATTTATATCTTCCAGCCGGGTCGGATCATCGGCAACTGCCGAACCATACTGTTCAATAGACTGAGAAAGTTCCTGCAGCTGTATTACCGAGTCATTAAGCTGCTCGACTGTTTTGACAAGTTTCGAATCAACATCGGACATCCGCTGCAGCTCTTTCTGGACAACACCAAGCTGCTCTAAGGCAGAATTTTCCTGATCATCCAAAAGCGTTTTTATGAGGGCGGCTGAACGCAAAAGCGAGCGGGCAGAATCCAAAATTCGCCGCTCTTCGTTAAGATTTTCTTCTTCACCGACGGTTATACTCGCTTTTTCAATTTCACTTTTTTGAAACAGCAAGAGGTCTCTTTCGTGCGCCAGTTCTTCATGTTTGATCAGAGTTCTTCGCAGCTCTTCGGTGACTCTCTTCCAGTCATAGAAAATTTCTGAAATAGTTTCCCTAAGAGGAGTGATGCCGCCAAAATCATCTAAGAAATCCAGATGGTTTTCTTCATTCATCAGCATCTGATTGGAGTGCTGTCCCATTATTTCTGCCAGTGGGGCGGTCACCTGCTCGAGATGATGAAGGGTCGAGCCTTTGCCGTTAATCAATATCCTGGATGAAGAATCACGGGAGATAATCCGCTCGATAGTTATTTTATTGTCTTCTATCAAAATATCGTGCTGTCGCTTGTATGAGGTTGGCATATTGGAGATATCAAAAACCGCGGTAACACTGCCATAAACTTCATCATGACGGATATTATCTTTATCCGCCCGTTCACCCAGAGCCAGAGACAGGGCAGTTACAATAATAGATTTTCCGGCGCCGGTCTCTCCGGTAAGCACCGAAAGGCCGTTTCCAAAAACTATTTCGGTATAAGGAACCAGAGCGATATTTTCGATAATCAGTTTTTTTAGCATTATTTATAATCTATTCCGTAGCTTTTCAATTCGTCTAATATAGTATCGGCTTTTTCTCTGTCTCCCTTGGCCTCGGCTTCGGCTAATTGCAGCTGCAGGCGGTTTCTGACGACTACTTTCTTATTTTCGACGATTATTCGGGCATGCGCCGCAGTTTCGCTCTCTATCTGGTCAGCAGGCCATTCCAAAGCCGCAATTCTGGCTATAAGTTGTTTTAGCTCTTCGTCCCCGGCTGCATCAATCAGGGCGCGGGCCTCGATATTCCCGACCACCCGGTACTGGTCAATCATAGCCGAATAAAGCCGCCCCAACGCTTTAGAGTCAAAATCGTCAGGGGATATCAGCTCAAAAATTTCATCAGTCGAACCCGGAGAATGAAACAATAGCGAAAGAAGGCCGGATTCTACAGGGTTAAACTTCTGCTGAGCTGAAGAATTCTCGACGGTGACGGTTTTTGGCGCCTGAATTTGTGTTTGAAATATCGCCTGATTCAGACCCATTTCGTCAGCGGCTTCATCAAAAAAGAGTGTTCGCCGGGTGGTGTCACCTATTTTATTGCCGATCAGTTGAAATTCTTTGATCAGTTTCTCCCGGTCTATTATGCCTGACTTGCTGACGTAAATGTTTTTTAATCTGAATGGAATAAAGCCCAGTGCTTCATTTTTTAATTCTTCAATCTTATCAGAGCCATATTTGTTAGCCAGAGAATCCGGATCTTCGCCTTTGGGATAAGTTATAATTTTAACTTCCAGCCCGGCGTCGTAGAGCACGTCTACCGACTTAAGCGCTGCTTTTTCCCCGGCCGAGTCGGAGTCAAAGAATAAGTAAACTTCTTCTGCAAAACGTCCCAATAGCCGCGCCTGCTGCAGAGTGAAAGCTGTCCCCGATGAAGCCACCACGTTTTTTATGCCGGCCTGCCAGAGTGAAATCAAGTCGAAGTAGCCCTCTACCACATAAGCAAAATTACTTTTGCGGATATGATCTTTGGAATCGCTGAGACCATAGAGAACGTACCCTTTTCGATAAAGCGGAGTCTCCGGAGAATTAATATATTTGGCCGGCTCATCTTTTTTTAGCGTCCGGCCGCCAAAGGCGATCGGTTTGCCGCTCAGATTATAAATGGGAATCATCAGCCGATGGCGGAAACGGTCGTAGTGAGAATTTTTGCTTTGGTTATGTATAGCAAGTCCGGCTCTGACCATTTCATCTTCTGATATGTCTTTTCTTTTAGCATGCCTGAGCAGACCTTCCCATTCATCTCCGGCCAGACCTAATTTGAAAGTTTCTATAGATTCAGAAGTTATTTTTCTTTTGCCTTTCAGATAATCTTCTAAAACGATTTTAAATTTATCCTGCCGGAGAGTTTCTCTGAAATATTCAACTGCCACCTGATTGGCATAGCTGATGCGCTCTATTAAATCACGTTTGAAATCGCTGCCTTTATCTTCTTTTATGATGATATTCGCTTTTTGTGCCAGTTCTTTGACAGCTTCCACAAATGACATCCGTTCATGCTCCATCAGAAATGAAAAGACATTGCCCCCTTTGCCACAGCCAAAGCAGTGAAAAATTTGTTTGTCCTGTGAAACAGAAAAAGATGCCGTGCGCTCGGTATGAAAGGGGCAGAGGGCCAGATAGTTGCGGCCTCGTTTTTTGAGGCGGATATAGCCGCTTATCAGATCGGCGATGTCAGTCGCCTGTCTGATCTGCTCTATGGTTTCCTGCGGAATCATCTACTGCTAATCCTTAAGTTTTACCACCGTTACACCGGCGCCGCCTTCGTTCCAGTCTCCCAGCCGCATAGAATCTACTTCAGGATGTTTCATCAGGAAATCACTAAGTATACGTCTGAGAGTGCCGGTGCCTTTGCCATGTATAACATAAATCCGCCCCAGCCCGGCCACAACAGCCTGGTCAAGATATTTATCAAGTTTTTCGAGTGCTTCCTCAACTGTCATGCCCCGCAGGTGAATTTCCGGAGCAACAGAGGTCTCGATTCTGGCAGCTGGCTTAGCTCTGCCGTAACTTTTAAGCGGAGCTGCCTGGCTCTGGGACAGATTTCGCAGCTCAACGGTGGTAACGATATTGCCAATTCTTACTTTGGCCTTGTCATTTCCCAGAAGCTGCTCAATCTCGCCATCTTTATTAAACGATAAAACATGCACCCGGTCGCCGGCTTTTAGTTCAGTCAATGACGGCTCTTTGCTCATTTTGTCCAGTCGCTTTTTTACCTCTTCCTGGTTTTTCTTGATTTTATCATGAAATTCTTTAAGCGACTCCCTTGAAGCCTGGCTCTTACGAATCTCAGCCACTAATTTTTCTATATCTCTGCGGGTGACGTCCAGAAAAGCTGCCGT
>JADFLZ010000190.1 GCA_022564135.1 Candidatus Zixiibacteriota bacterium | reverse complement strand
ATCCGCGGTGAAATAAATGACGGACACGCCTTTGTTGACGAAGCTCTAAAAAATGGCGCTTATGGTCTGCTGGTTGATAATCGATTTAAAGAAACAACAAGTGCCAGTCAAAAAGCAGCTGTTGTTGTCGTTGAAAATACGCATGAGGCGATGATGAAACTGGCCGGAAGTTATCGCAATAAATGTAAGGCCAAAGTGGTCGGCATAACCGGCTCCAACGGCAAAACCACCACCAAAGAATATGCTTTCGCGCTGCTTAAGGCCGTTGAAAAAGATGTCTATCGTTCCACCGGCAATCTCAACAATCTTTTTGGTGCGCCGCTGGCCATTTTTGCCATGCCGCAAAGCACAAACGTGGCTGTTATGGAGATGGGCATATCTGTAAAAGGCGAAATGACCAGACTGGCCCGGATAGTTCAGCCGGATCTGGCTGTTATTACAAATATAGGACCGTCGCATCTTGAGTTTCTTGCAAGTGTGAAAGACGTCGCCCGGGCAAAACTTGAAATTGTATCGTCTGAAAATTCCGACTGCCCGCTAATCATAAACGCCGATGACCAGCTGCTTGTAGAAGAAGCCCATAAAGTTAAGTCAAATCCAATAACTTTTGCCATAGACGCTCAAGCTGATTTCAAAGTAGATTCATTTGAGAAAATAGACGACTCAAAGCAGCAAGTTACCATCGACGGTAAATCTTTTATACTTAACTCCCTCGGGCGTCATCAGGTTTATAACTTTCTGGCAGCTTATGCCGCTGTTCGCTCGCTCGGTTATGACTTCAAAAATATAGCGACCGCGCAAATCGAGTTTTCATCAGCGCCAATGCGGGGAGAGACCTTAGAACTGAACGGAATCCGCCTAATTAACGATGCTTACAATGCCAATCCTGATTCGGTCAAAGCGGGTTTAGAAGCCTTTGAATTATTAACGCACTCCGGGCGGCGTGTACTGATTTTAGGCGATATGCTCGAGCTGGGGGGAGAAGCAGAAAAATATCATGAGAAACTCGGTCAATCATTAGCAAATTTCAATTTCGAACTGGCGCTGCTGGTAGGACCGCTAAGCGGTGTTGTTATTAATGGCGCAGTCAAAGCCGGCATTGACAGGGGAAAACTTATCGGCTTTGCTGATTCACAAGCTGTAGTTTCAGAAATTTCGAATCTTCTAAAACATGGCGACCTGGTTTATATCAAAGGCTCACGCGGCATAGCTCTTGAGAAAATTATTGATGTTCTCGGATCCAAAAAGGGGAATGGCTGATGCTTTACCACCTTTTGTATCCTCTGACCAGCGAGATATCCGGATTCAATATATTCAAATACATTACCTTTCGCTCTGCCGGCGCCATGGTGACGGCCATTATTATCTGTCTGATACTCGGCCCGTTATTTCTGCGACTCTTAAATAAGTTTCAGGTTAAAGAACATATCCGCAGCGATGGTCCGCAGAGTCATAAGTCAAAAGAGGGCACGCCAACCATGGGCGGGCTGATAATTTTGTCCGGTATTATTATACCGACTTTACTCTGGGCAAATCTTACCAACTACTACGTGCTGTTGGTGTTGGCCGTCACTATCTGGCTGGGACTGATTGGCTTTATGGATGATTTCTTGAAAGCTATAAAGCATAAGCCAAAAGGATTGGTCGGGCGGGTGAAGCTGGCCGGGCAGGTTATTCTGGGGTTTGCGTTTGCAGCGGGACTGTCCTACTGGGGGCCTCTGGACATGTACGATGGCACCACGACTATTCCGTTTTTTAAAAATTACGTGCTGAATCTTGGCGTTTTTTACGTACCGTTTATAGTCCTGGTCATTACCGGTTCATCGAACGCCGTTAATCTGACCGACGGCCTCGACGGTCTGGCCATCGGGCTGAGCGCTATTTGTTTCGTGACTTTTGCAGTTTTAGCTTACATATCAGGCCGTGCCGATTTCTCAAGTTATCTTCAGATAAATTATATTCCCGGTATAGGTGAATTAACAATCTACTGCGCCGCGGCTATGGGCGCTGCCGCCGGATTCTTATGGTTCAATTCGTATCCGGCGCAGGTCTTTATGGGCGATACCGGCTCACTGGCGCTTGGCGGCGCTATCGGTGCGATTGCGATACTACTCAAACAGGAATTGCTGCTGGTAATAATTGGCGGTGTGTTTGTTATAGAAGTTCTTTCGGTGGTGCTACAGGTATTGTCATACCGTTACCGCGGTGGAAAAAGAATTTTCAAAATGGCGCCGATACATCACCACTTTGAGTTACTGGGCTGGCCGGAGCCAAAAGTCGTCATCAGATTCTGGATAATTGGAGCGCTGTGTGCACTGGTTGCACTGGCGACACTAAAAATACGATGAACGCCAGACAAAAAATATACGGACGCAAGATAGGAATTATCGGCATGGCTCGAAGCGGCACAGCCTGCGCCCTTTTGGCTAAGCGAATGGGCGGTGAGCCGTTTGTGTCCGACTCAGCCGCCGATAGTAAGCTGACCAAATCAATGTCAGCTTTGGCTGCCAAAAATATCGTCTTTGAGACGGGCGGGCACTCAGACAAACTACTTAATTGCGATTACCTGGTGGTTTCTCCGGGAGTTTCGAGCGATCTTGAAATTATCAAGAGCGCAGAAAAGAAGGGCATTCCCATATTTTCTGAAATAGAGTTTGCCTCATGGGTTTTTGAGGGGAAAATTTGTGCTGTCACCGGTTCCAACGGCAAGACGACTACCACTACTCTCATAGGAGAAATGCTGAAAGCAGCCGGGCTAAAGTCAGTCGTCTGCGGCAATATCGGCAGGCCTTTTTCTGAGATAGCTGATTCTTCCGACCAAGACATAATCGCCGTAGTTGAGATTTCAAGTTTTCAGCTTGAGCGCATAGAAAACTTCCATCCCGAAATAGCCTTGATTTTGAACATGACACCTGACCATCTCGACCGCTATAAAAATTTCGAAGAATATAAACAGATGAAACAGCGCCTTACCGAAAATCAAATTGCAACAGACAGCCTAATACTAAATCAGGATGATAAAGAAACTCTGGCTGCAAATATTAAAACTAAAGCCAGCATTCAATTCTTTACAACGACTGCTGATAGCGGAGCTAAATGTTTTGTCGAGGACAAAAAAATAATTTTGAACAAAGACAGTTCGCAGGAAGAAGTAATCTCTCTCTCGGATATTCTTATTCCCGGACCTCATAATGTCCAGAACGCTCTGGCCGCTGTTGCTGCTGTCAGTTTCCTGGGAGTTAAACCTGAAACAATGGCAGCTGTTCTGAAAACGTTCCGGGGTGTGGAGCACCGTCTTGAAGCGGTTGGCCGGGTTGCCGGAATCAGTTTTGTAAATGATTCCAAGGCGACCAATGTTGACTCAGTCTGCTGGGCATTGAAATCGTTTGAACAACCGCTCTACCTGATAGCGGGCGGACGTGACAAAGGCGGCAAATTCGAATCAATAGCAGATTACGCCAGAGGCAAAATTAAAGGGATTATCGCCATCGGAGAAGCCAAAGAACAAATTTTTGATGCCCTGGGTCACGATTTTCAGGTGCAGCCGGCTGATAGTTTAGAAAGCGCCGTAAAGCTGGCCTTTGAACTGGCCATCCCCGGCGAGGTGGTGCTGTTGTCACCGGGCTGTGCCAGTTTCGACATGTTTGAAGATTACGAACATCGCGGTCAGGCTTTTAAAAAAGCTGTGGCGTCGTTAAAAAACGGCAAGGAAAAAGATGAAACGATTCTCAGTTAAACACAGAATCGATGAAAGACTCTTGCTGGCCTACCTGATGGCCGTCACGGCAGGACTGGTGCTGATTTATTCTTCATCATCAATGATTGCCGAAAGCCGGTTTGGTTCACACGCTTTCTTTTTTAAGAATCAGTTGATCTGGACAGCTCTTTCTTTTGCTGTAATCTGGATAATCTGTAAGCTGGACTTAAAACGTCTTTCAGTCTATTCGGTTCCGGCTTTGTTTATTACGCTGATATTATTGGCGGTTGTTTTCATGATGCCATCCCGCAACGGCGCCCATCGCTGGCTGTTTTTGGGTCCCTTTACGGTGCAGCCCTCGGAATTGTTCAAGTTTGTTATGATTATATTTTTGGCATTTTCTTTGTCCAATCACAAACGTGATCTGAAAAAACTTAAAAATCTGCTTTTTCCCTACCTGCCGATTATAGGGGCGGCGCTGCTTATGATTTTACTGGAACCCGATCTGGGCAGCGTTATGGTAATATCGATTACCGCCCTGCTGATGTTTTTCCTGGCCGGAACTCCTATGAAATACCTTTTCGCAACAGCTCTGCCGGTAGCCGCTGCCGCTTCGTTTTTTGTTTTTGTACTGGGCTACAAAAAAGAAAGAGTGATAGACTATCTGGCTTCAATAGGCGATCCCCTGAGCGGTTCTTATCAGGTAAAACAGGCCGCTCTTACGCTTGGTTCAGGCGGACTTTTCGGAACCGGTCTGGGTGACGGCAGACAAAAATTATTTTTCTTACCGTACCCGCATACTGACTTTATTTTTGCCTCGGCCGGAGAAGAGATCGGACTAATCGGGCTGACCTTGCTTTTGTCGATAATGTTTTACCTGCTCTGGCGCGGCTTGAAAATTTCTGCAGCCCAGCCGGACAGGTTCGGCTATTTGCTCGGGGCCGGTATGGTTGTCACTCTCTTTACAAGTATTGCCATCAATATCGGGGTGGTCACGGCGCTCTTGCCTGTCACAGGATTACCGCTGCCATTTATTTCATACGGCGGCTCATCGCTTTTGATAAGCAGTGCGGCAGTGGGAGTACTCTTAAATCTTTCACGGAAAGCAGGCAAAATATGAGTAAGCCTCTTTCAGTGAAAATTCTATTTGCAGGTGGCGGTACCGGCGGACATCTCTATCCGGCCATAGCAATTGCTAATCGGATTACCAGCGTTCTAAAAGACAGAGCCAAGACAGACATAGCTTTTGTGGGCACCAAGCGCGGCCTGGAATACAGATTGGGGGATGAACTCGGATACCCGCTTTATCTGATCAGCATGCGCGGCATAACTCGTTCGTTGACTCCCAAAAATCTGTTTGTGCCGTTTATGGTTGTGCTGGCGCTCGTACAGTCGGCCTTACTTCTGACAAAATTTCGGCCCGATATGGTAGTCGGCACCGGTGGTTATGTCAGCTGGCCGGTCTTGAAAATTGCGGCTCTACTGGGAATTCTCA
>JADFLZ010000189.1 GCA_022564135.1 Candidatus Zixiibacteriota bacterium | reverse complement strand
CCCATATTTACAAAAGTGAAAGCAGAGTTGGGGTTTTGCTCATAGATAATCGATTTTAAAAACTCATCGTACCTGCCAAACTCCGTATTTGAATCCCCCATGAAAACGACTGTTGGCCGTTTTCCTCTCCAGGCAGCCACCTGGGTAGAATAGTCTTTAGGAACCCACAGAAGCTGACTGTCAAAGTGATATAAATCCTTTAGTGTGACAGGGTCCGGCCAGCCGAATTGAACTTTTGTAGGGTAAAGCGCGAATTCGAAACCAATCAAACGCAGCGAAATTTCTCCTGAGATGACAGCAAACAGCAGGCTAAAAATAACCACGAAGATTAAAACAAATCGTTGTTTAAATTTAGTTTTCATAAAATTGCTTTTTGTATTGATGTTCGAATTTGCAAAACATAATACTAAACCACGTTTTTACACAGCGCTTTATCTTACCAGAGAGCCGATATCGACAAGTATTAATTCAAAAAGGCAATATCCTTACTGTCACACAACTTTTTATCTTATGATTTCTGCGCAAATCTACTAATATCAAGTGAACATAGTTTTATATTATGACTAAACCAAATTCTAAATCTCAGAAAATGACGATAGACGCCGGGCGCTGGCTGGAATTATACGGCGACATACTTTTCAGGTACTCGTTTAGGTATGTTAAAGATAAACAGACCGCAGAAGATCTCGTTTCGGAAACACTTCTGGCCGGACTCAAAGCACAAAGTAGTTTTGCAGGTCAGTCAACCGAACAGACCTGGCTGATTGGTATCTTAAACAACAAGATTATGGACTATTTCAGGAAGTCGAAACGGGAGATAAGTTTTGACGAAGCCGCTGTTATTTCAGATAAAGTTGATGAAGATTTCATCCAAACAGGATTCGAAACGGGAAGCTGGAAGCCAAATCGACGGCCGGCCGAATGGATGGTCGATACTGACGATCCGCTGGAACTCAAAGAATTCTGGCTCTATCTCAACAATTGTATTGAAAGTCTGGATATCAGGCTTTCAATGGTTTTTGTTTTAAGAGAACTGGAAGAAATGGACTCGAAAAATATCTGTAACGTTTTGTCAATTAGCTCTACTAATCTAAGAGTTATGCTGTATCGTGCACGAAAGCAGCTCCGGCTCTGTCTGGAGAAAAACTGGATAAAGGCCATGCCTGATGACAAGGAATGAAAGAATATAAAGCTATGAAGTCTCTCATGAAAATAATGAACTACGCCCTGCCGAATTGTAATGAAGTAGCAGAACTTGCGTCTTTTTCATTGGACGAAAATCTGCCATTCAAAAAGAGCGTAGGATTGAAGCTCCATATTATGATGTGCAAATTCTGCCATCGGAATTACAAACAGCTGTATTTGATCCGAAAGTTGATTGGCATAAAGCTAAGAAGCGACGACGCCGGTGAAACAGAATTTGACAGCCATTTGTCCGAAGAATCCCGGCAGAGAATTTCAAGCCTGTTAAAAAAGTAGCGATACAAACCAATCCTGACCGCTCTCATAGTCCCTCAGCTCTAGCGTAAGGGCTTGCCCATCAATAAGATAGTAAAATTTTGTAACAATTTGGCCAGTTCTCCGACCAATTATCTGAAGGTAATTAAAATTGAAATTGCAAAAAACTGATTTTTGGGATAACTGCAACAAGTTCGAAAGGAGAATCAAAATGAATCGAACACAAATCAAAAACGGAATAATTGGCGGCCTGGCCGGAGGTCTGGTCTTCGGCATGATGATGGGCATGATGGGCATGCTGCCGATGATTGGCAAAATGGTGGGCTTCCCCAACGCAATCGCTGGCTTCATAGTTCATATGATTAATAGCGCCGTTATTGGTGCCGCTTTTGGAGTTGTCTTTGGGAGCTATGCTACCAAAATAGGCAGTGGAATTGGCTACGGAGTAGCCTATGGTGGAATCTGGTGGCTGCTTGGACCTTTGACACTTATGCCGCTATTTATGGGCATGGGTTTCGGCGTAAACTGGACCGTAGCAGCAGCGACTAAGATGCTGCCGAGTCTGCTTGGTCACGTTATCTTCGGTACTGTACTGGGAGTAGTCTACGGCGTTCTCGCCCGTAAGGCTGAAGTTGGCGCAGAAGATTCAAATACAGAGCTATCTGCCGCAGGTGAATAAAAGTATCAACAACGAGCAGACATAAGAAAAACAGGTTGTCACTAATAAAGAGACAACCTGTTTTATTATCTATAATCTATTTGTTCTGTCTAATTGCCGCCAATGGGAAATAAGACACCAACAGACAGTGAGAAACTGCTATTTTTCGAGTTGTCTGCCTCGCCGCTAGGACTGACAAAAGCCCAATCACCAGTGCTAGGGTCTTGGCCTTGATTACTTGCATCTTCAAACGCTTTGGTAAGACCCTGAGTGTATCTAAGGTCCAGCAACAGAGTTGTATTGCCCATAGCAATACCCAATTCTCCGCCTAATACACCAGAGAACTCAGTACTCTTCAGATTGAGAATATCCCTTTCTCCCAAATTCGTCGCAAAAGCGCCTTCATTGCCTTCTTCCAATTTGAATTTGCCACTAAGATTGAACCCAAGAGCTGGACCGGCGTACAGGCTTGGTCTGATCTTGCCCTCGCTCGGAAATTTATACTTTAGCAGCACAGGAATTTCCAAATAGGCCGTTTCGATCTGGAGAACTGTTTCGTAGGGTGTGCCCATGAAGTTGTAGCGGACTTTCTTTTCCACTCCTTTGACAGAATACAGGATTTCAGGCTGTATTGAAAAAGTAGGGCTGACGTTTATGGATAAGAATACGCCACCGACCAGACCAATGCGGGCGTCAGAATCAATTTCCACGCTGCCGGCTAATGAAGAAAACACAGAATCGATCCAGGTAAAGTATGTACTGTCTTCAGCATCCACGGACATTTTGGCCCTGCTTCCGCCAAACTTGAAGCCAAAATCCATTGAGCTCTGGGCTGAGACTACAGACGTCATCAGAAAAGACAGAACAATCAAAAATGTAAGCATTTTTTTCATGCGTTCCTCCTCCTAAGGTAAATACGCTGGTTACTATTACAATATTTGCTAATCCACATCAATTACGTCCTAAACAGCTCGAACGCTTTTCAGTATTGCCACTTTTGACATCAAATAATGCCAGCAAGCTCTATCTGTAGATATAGGTCTTTGCTAATGGCTACTGAATGGCCGAAGTTTAGCCCAAAGGCGAACCCCTGTCAAGCAGGAAAAACGTTCATTATCTGCCCCTGGCGCAGAATTTAAGGCTACTAAGGACCTAGTTTAATCTCAGGGAAAGATTAGAATGCGAGGGAATATGAACGCCTGTGACCTATAAAGCCCTATACATGGCCGGTAGATGATCTTTATGTCAAAGGCGGTTAACCTGCGCAGCAATTAATAAGTTGTTAATCTAATGGAAGCTTGAAATAAATGAATGTAAGCTTAAAGCGGGGTAACTTTCATCTTTATTATCACAACAATACCCTGCCCGTCAAGCAAAAGACCTACCCCGGCAGGTTCAGGAACTGGTTTATGACCATGTACGACTACCGCTCCGTCAACCAATCCTTTGAAGTGGCTCCCGGAAGCAGACACTGACAGAACTTTTAATGCCGACAGAGAATCTACTAGCCCTTTTGCTATCCGTTTTTGCTTGCCATCGGTTATGGAAATAAGAGCAGCTTTTCGGTCTGTAGTAATCTCGAACAACTCAGCGTTTGACAGATCCTTAGCATGATGAGCAAGGCCGATCGTCCCGTTAAAATTTGAGAGGTCAAGTTCTGCATCCAGATAGATGTTACCAAAAGTTCCGGGCAAAAGAAGCAAAGTTCGGCCTGTAACCTCCAGGCCGAGACCCTCCTGTCCGGGAACAGGGCTGCTGGCTGAAACAGTGCTGTTGGGGCCGCTGTCAGCTATGGTTAGAATTTTACCGAGGGCGCTTGCATCTTGGGGGATAGGTTGCCAGATTAAAACGCCGTCTGCGGCTGTAATTAATCTTTTTTCCGGTTCTTCTTTTTTTCCAGAGTCTGCTTGAGTTTCATTCTGAGGCGCTGGTTCTTCGGCGGCAGTTATTGTTACGGCCATACCATGCTGATAGACCAGAGCTCCGCCACGATCTGCAGCTTGAAATAGTATCCACTGTCCAGCTATTGCTGCTACTATAGCCAGCAGTCTCAGAGGACTTATTTTGATTTCAGAAGAGTTACGCTCACGCCAGTAAACAAAAACCCTGAAACTTACAAACACCAGGAAAAACAACAGGGTATATAGGCCCCAATCGCTATGCTCTGCAATTAATGGCTCAACTTTCGGTGGCACCCCAACAAGAGAATCTGCTGCTTGTTCTCCGGCAAAATAAGTGGCCACAACCCCCATAGCTCCTACCAAATAAGTAACAATTGTGGTACGGTCCAGCCAGGTCTGACGGCGAAAGAGTAAACAGAGGAAGTCAAAAGCAATGGCTACGGTAAAAAACGCCACAGGATAATGGACTAATAATGGATGGAGATTTGGCAAAGATGTAAAGCTGCTAATAAATTCTGTCATTTTTCCCTCACTGACTTTTTCAAACAAAAATAAAAATATCGACAGTGTCAACAACTACAATACTAATAAAATCTATGTCCAGACAACTCTTTTCTGTTGCCCTTGTAGGCTTAGCAGCGGCCTTTCACGAGGATTTTGTTTGATGTTCAGAGGGTTACTTGCTTCGCGTCAGCCAAAACAGTTAATATTTGTGGCCGGCAGATGTCCCCATCTGCCCCTTGACTAGGAATGATATTTTGTGCAGTATTTGGTGTGGGTTCCGAAAAATCTAATTCCAGTATACAATCGTGTAAAGCTTGTATTCGATTCTTTCCTCAAGGTGCGAAAGTCTGTCCTCATTGTGTGGCGCCTATTTCTCTGTTTAGCAGGTTTTTCTTCGTACATCGAAACTTGACAACAGTCATGATCTTATTAATTACGTCGGGTGCAGTATTAGTAACACTAATCACCTCGATTAGACAGCTCAATATGCAGAGAGAACTCTGGGAGGAAGAGCACAGACCGAAAATACTGATAAATATTAAGGAAGTAACACGATCAAATGATACTGTTTTCGTGGTTAGTGCAATAAAGAATTACGGTTTTGAAGCAGCTACTAAGCCAACTATGAGCATGCATATCTATGATGCTTTAGGAAATAAAATAGGGCTCACTAGTAACTCTTGGC
>JADFLZ010000188.1 GCA_022564135.1 Candidatus Zixiibacteriota bacterium | reverse complement strand
AAATACAAGAATAAGTATTTATGCACTCGGCGAAGGCCAGAGCGGTAATATGTATGACTACGCTTATATTGTAGATTTGGAATCCGGCCGCGATGTCTGGGAGATGCGCTACCGCAGGTCCGACCACGCCGGCGGCGCCGACAAGAACAGAATGATCAGAGACGATATTAAACTCGGACCTGGTGAATATGAAGTTGTTTATGAGTCCGATGGCTCGCATTCATTTGGACGCTGGAACGCTTCACCCCCGCGCGACCAGATGAACTGGGGCGTGACAATTTCAATGGCCGATTGAAACTAAAGCTATATGATACGGGTGCCCCACCCCACGGGACTTTGCCATTTATGGTGGGTTCTCGTGGGCGGCAGATGTCCTCATTTGCCCCATTGATTATAGTTGATACGAAACTTGCAGGACAGCACTCTCGCAAGCTTGCTCAGGAGTGGACCTCCTTTTCTCGAGTTAAAAGCTGAAAAATCAAAACCGCTAAAATGCACGGTGCCCTGCATTTTAATTGAGATCTCAAAAATTTCACCAAAATCCATCCAAAAGCTGCTTTCTCAAGGCAAAAATAGATATCCTGAGCTTTCCTCTTTTTAAGCAGCCGACTGATAAAATGCCATAATCGCCTGCATTCCAACATCTTACGTTGCCAGACCGGTATTGTCCAAGTTCGTAAGGAGCCAAAATTCTTCTCATATATAGTGTTGACAAATGCGATTTTACCGATATATTTACACGTAAGAAAATCGTTTCCGCTCTGCTTTGCTCAAAACTTTGTTTCGTTTTTACCTGACAAATCTTTGGATTAGCTGAATCTCGGGGACCAAAGCGCAATATTGCGCAAGAACGAGTTTATCTCGAAATCTAAATAATATCATTTGATGGAATTTTTTGGCTCGGGAGGCTCAAATTTGGAGTGTAGAATGAAAATCTACATTGGCAACGTGTCGTATAACACGACAGAAGATCAGATTCGTCAGGCTTTTGAAAACTTTGGCGAAACCACCAGCGTTAACATGATAACTGACAGAGACTCAGGCCGGCCTAAAGGCTTTGGCTTTGTCGAAATGACCAGCGACGAAGAAGGCCAGGCGGCCATCGATGGTCTCAATGGTACCGACATGGACGGTCGTACCATCAAAGTTAATGTGGCCCGTCCCCGTACAGAGGGTGGCGGCGGTCGCGGCGGCGGCGGTGGCAGTCGCGGACGCTACTAATTAGCGTTTATTCTGCCATTTAATTGCGGCAGAAAAAATAAAAAGACCGGCATTATTGCCGGTCTTTTTTTACTTAACATTCTTAATTCTTGCATAAATTATTTGTACTTCTTCTTCATATACTGAAATGACTGCTTGATGAGCTCTTTTAGCACTTTTGTGTCAACATCTTCAAGTTTACTAATATAAAGACAGCTCTTACCTGTTTTGTGTTTACCTAGTTTTTTCATTAGCGAATCATATTTATCGAATCCGGGCATAATATAAATAGTCAGGTTTTGTTTCCGAGGTGAAAATCCTGTTAAAAACCAATCTCCTTCACGACCACTATCAGATTTGTAATGAAAACGGCCAAAACCGACCATGCTGCCTCCCCACATCTTTGGTTCTTCCTTGGTCACTTGCTTCATGAGCTTCAAGATCGCTTGTGAGTCCTGACATTTCTGGTCGTCTTCCACCTTGCCGATAAATTTTGTAACTGAGAGCTTAGTTTCATTTGTTTTGAGTTCAGCCATTTTATATTCCTCTTAAAGTATCTATATTATAGCTTTCGGTCTTGCAAGGGCAACTCTATTATATCAGGTTTCTTGCTGCCTGAGAGCATCTTGCCCTATGCCTTGTTTCGATTACTGTATTGCCGATTCAGTTTCCGTCGAATCTTTTGGCAGCATCTTATAATTTGGCAAGTAGTACATTGAAGGCATTTTTTCAAAAGTTCCATGTGTCAACTCTGAAGCAAAGAAAAATGTGCTGCCCAAAAACTCTGATTTGGGGGAGTTTTTATTAAGAGTGAATCGCTCTTTTGAGACCGGATCGGTAATACCGCCAGAGTAACGGGGAATATCGTCCATGAATTTTGTCATATTAGCTGAATCAGCAAAAAAGAAAGTCTCAAAGCCAAGCATCACCATATAGTTGCTGTCCACTATGGCCGAGCGTGAAGGGTCGACGCAACCTGTTAGTTTGACTCCAAGCTCATTTATGTATCTGGCTGGGTCTTGCACGAAGACCTTCAGGCAGGGCGTTCAGCAAAACCCCAGCGGTTGACCATTTACGAAAAGAGCAGGCAAGCGCTTATTTAGAATCGCCTTGCGGACCGGGCAGCGATCATTTAAGGTAATTCGCCCGTCAGTCATCAATAAATGCGGAAAGGGATTACGAAGTGTGTCGGGACTTAGTGTTTCATTTGTGCCATCAGCATCAACATAGCTGGCAGGTATATTATCATTTTCGGTTAAAACCTTTTGAGTTCCACAGCCGAATCCAATTACAGTAATAAATGCTACCGGCCAAAGGCGTGTCCAAGATTGAGAATTCATGACTTCCTCCCAGTTCAAATAAAATTATCCCTTTGGATTATAAAACTCATTTAATATTATGTTCCCAAGCTATTTTTGAATTCGTATTCTTTTCCATAAGATACTGGAAACAAAACAAGATCAGTTTCACAGTTAGAGGAAAAATGGAAAAGATATTGATCATTTCAGCCAGTTTATTAATTCTAATATTTACAGTTCAGAAATTGGAACTTATTGATGCACGAGCAGATATAACCGAAGAGGCAGCCCCAAATAATAGGAGTAAGCAATTCAATAAGAAAGTTACCGGAATCGGCGGCCATAAAGATAGTATTGAGACCATCTCCTCCTCCTTTGCTTTGATACTAAATTATGCAAAACAGCGACAAAAAAGTAAGAATACAATTAGTTATCATAATCGCATTTCACCACAGCAATGAATTTTATGAGTTCTCTGCCTCAGTATGCGTCCGGATATCCAGACATTGAACAGTAATTTGATTTCTATTTATTTCATGTCTGCCCAACACTCTGGCGGTTACTTCCACAGCAGCTTCGCGCTCCGATGGAATTACTTCATCAGCGCCTGCTGCCAGAATCGACTCTACATCCAACAAGTAATGCGTACGCACCAATATGAAAAGTTTGGGAGCAAGTCTTCGGGCTACTCTTAGAGCCTGCTCCGCGGCTGTCGGATCATTTACCAGCAGGACTAATTCTTTGGCCTCTTTCACGCCCAATTTTATGAGAACTTCGTGATTGGTTACGTCTCCGAAAAAAGCATCAACACCGTCCTGGGTAGCTTTTCTGACATTTTCTACGTTTAAGTCAACCACCACATAGGGAATGCCGCAGCTTTTAAGAGCGCCGGAAAGTTCTCTTCCGGCAAAGCCGTAGCCACCGACAATGACATGATTAGATAGTTTACTTGTTTCTCTTGAGGCGTCTTCGGCCGTGACAACTTCGAACAATTTCTTAAGAAGAGCGAACTTTCCCAACCCTACCGCCAGCCTGGGACCAAAAGACAAGGCAAACGGCGTCAGAAACATTGACAGAATAAAGGCCGCTATCAGACTGCTCTCCAGATTCTTTTCAATCAAGCCCTCTCCCTGAATTGAAAAAAGGAGAACGAATGAAAACTCACCAACTTGCGCCAGCGCGACTGCCGTCATCAGCGCAACTCTTAAGGGCATCCGCATAACTAAAGCGGTCGCAAATACAATAACGGACTTGCCCACAAGTATGGCAGCTAAGAGCATAAAAATCAGAACTATATTTTCTGCCAAAATAGAAGGCGCCAGCAGCATGCCGACTGAAACAAAAAACAGGCTGGCAAAAACTTCCTTAAATGAAATCAAATCCGCCAGCGCCTGATGTCTGTATTCGCTGCCGGCTACAACCAGCCCGGCTAAGAAGGCCCCGATCGCCAGCGACGCTCCCGAACTTGTAATAAGCCAGGCCGTCCCAATACATATTAGAAACACTGTTAGAATAAACAATTGCCTTTGTCTGGTTTTGGCTACCAGATTTAAGATCCGCGGCACGATTAAAAGCGCCGCCAAAAGGATCACAACTATTATGAATAATGATTGCAGCAAAGCAAATATCAGCATTTCTGTCGGTAGACTGGTTCCGACTAAAATCGGAATTGCCAGCATCATTGGCACCACGCTGAAATCCTGAAAAACAAGAATACCCATAATCAGATGGCCGTGGGGTGCGTCCAGTTCGCCGCGCTCTTGTAAGCCGCGCAAGACTATAGCGGTACTCGAAAGCGCTACTAAAAATCCTATGAAGACAGCAGTATTAGTGGGCAGTCCGAATAGAATCGAAACTACAATCGTGACTATAATACTTAAGCCAACCTGTACTGAGCCGCCGATCACGACCAGTTTCCAGATTCGCTTGAGTTTATCTAACGAGAGCTCCAGACCTATCGCGAAGAGAAGCAAAGCTACACCGATTTCGGCCAGCAGTTCGACTTTCTCTACGTCATCAATCAGCGCCAGTCCCTGGGGGCCGACAATAACTCCCGACAAAATGAAACCTGCTATGGCCGGCAGCTTAAATCTGTGAAACAAAGTCACAATGATTACAGCAAAGCCCAAAATGACCAGCAGGTCGCGAAGGTAAGTTAACTCATGCATATTTAAGTACCATTTCTATAATTGCCTCAATAATCTCCTGTTAGAGCCGCAAAATCAAACTCAAACTTCAGAGATTTGGCAGACATTGTGGGCTGACTCTGATATTTCTTTGCAGGAGGTTGGATAAATCTGAAATGGTTGTTAAATTATCGGTTGAGAGGTATCTGATTTGAAATAAATTGGCTCTATGCACTTAAATTTAACAGAAAACCAGATGTATCGGGCACTGCTCAAAAGAGATGAATCTTTTGAGGGGATATTCTTTGTGGCTGTCAAGACCACCGGCATATTTTGCCGCCCCACCTGCCGGGCCAGAAAACCAAAAAGAGAAAATGTAGAGTTCTTTCAATCAGCTAGAGAAGCTCTGCTGCGAGGCTACCGACCCTGCAAAGTCTGCACCCCGCTGGTTGCCAAAGGCAAAGCTCCTGAGTGGATGAATATCATCTTAGATGAAATCAGCAGTAACGGCAGCCAGCGATTTAGTGACCAGGATATTCGCAGCTCAGGCATAGACCCAAACCGGCTCAGACGCTGGTTTAAACAAAATCATGGGATG
>JADFLZ010000187.1 GCA_022564135.1 Candidatus Zixiibacteriota bacterium | reverse complement strand
AAAACCTGGAAAGAATTGTATCCCAATACATTGGTCGTCTCTACCAACACCGGATTTTCGCGTCCCTATGGCAGATATCCTTACGGTGATTACCGGACAAATCAATTTCGACTGTTGTTTCCGGTATCAAATAGCGACTCAAGACTTCCGGGCAAAGAACGTGTGCTGAGCTTAATTGTCGATGGAAACGCTTTAGCATATCGAATTTCAGACTTTGCCGACAGCGTTAGTATTTTCGTTCATAATTTTAATGGTCTGCCGGTGGTTGCCGCCGGAAGCAGTGGTAAAAATCTGGCGGTCGTCTTCAGTCGCAAATTGGCTGATGATTCTGTGCTGACATTCAAGACAGTTCAAAACTCCCTGCCGATTATACTTGAGGATACCGAGGGTAACAAGTGGGATATTTTTGGAGTTGCCGTCAGCGGTCCGAGAGAGGGCCAGCAGTTAACTGCCACAACTTCATTTGTTGCCTATTGGTTCGCTCTGGCTGCATTTTATCCTGATCTCAATATATTTTCAATTGAGGCTCGGGACGGTACGGACAACAATCCCGGTTCGTAAGTGCGATTACCAAAATTATAGTTGTGTCAACCGACCTGTTTTCATTTCTTATTCGATAGAGAAAGGGATTAAAAATGTTTAAACCAGTCAGATTGGTTTCTGTGTTGTTATTTGCCATGCTGCTGACCAGTTCGGTATTGGCGCAGCGTTCGGAGCCAAAACAAACAGAGATTCAGGGACATACCATGTACACCCTGCTCGAACCCGGTGGTATACCGGCAATTTTTGAGCCGGAGTTCGTTTCTGTAAGTGAAGCGGAAAAAACTTACTATGCCGATGAACCGCTGCTGGTCGTAGTCAGGGGTGACGATGCCCGTGGTTACAGCACCTGGCATCTGGACCATCATGAAATAGTAAACGAACAGATAGGCGGGGCTGCTATCGCCGTAACCTGGTGACCACTTTGTTTTACCGGCATAGTTTATGCCGCCGAAATAGATAACAAACGTTACACCTTTCAAGCCTCCGGATCACTCTGGCAGGACGCCCTGGTCATGCAGGATTTGGAAACCAAGTCGCTCTGGTCTCAAATTTCAGGAATATGTATTCAGGGTAAAATGGAAGGCGCCCAACTCAAGACCGTCCCTTTTAGCCACACTACTTTTGCTGCTTTTAAAAAACAGTACCCAAACGGCCAGCTCTTAAAAAAGCCTGCCGATAGTACCAATAGAATTGATGGTGCTCGTTATGACTCTTACTTTGCCGACAAAGAAAAGTTGGGTATTTTTGGCAGAGTCGATAATTTCAAAAGGCTGGCCGGCAAAGATAAAATCTACGGCATTCGTTTTGAAAACAGCGAATTCGCGGTTTCCGAAAGCTATCTAAAGAAAAACGGATTTGCGCTGATAGTAAATGATTCGAAGCGCATCTATTTGTCATATGACGTATCTGATATGTCCGTAGCTGCTTTTGCTTTGCCGGATTCATTAAGGCTGGCCGGCAGGATTGAAATAAATAATCAGACTGCAGAGGCTTTTCCTGTTATCTCATCTTACTGGTTTGCCTGGGTAAGTTTTTTCCCGGAGACTGAACTAATTAAGTAAAGCAGTATTACACGGGGAAGTTAGTTTGTTCTTAACCGGCGAAGAGCCCCAATAATTTCGATTGGGTCTGCTCTCTGCGAATAGTCCGGATTTACATAGGCGTATTTTATAATGCAGTCTGTATCCACCACATATGTCGCCGGAATCGGCAACTCAAATTTTTCGGAACCGTTATACTCCTCAAGATTGACGCCGCTGCCAGCCAGGATATTGTTCATTAGCTCCGGAACTTTATAAGCAATACCAAACTGGTGGGCGGTCTTATTTGCTAAATCTAAAAGCACCTCAAACGTCAGTTCATTTTTTTCAACTGTCAAGAGCGACTTATCAGGGGTCTGCGGTGAAATAGCCACCAGAGAGGATTTTAGCTGCATGATTTCATACAAATTCTGCTGCAGCGACCTAAGTTCAGCCGTGCAAAAAGAACACCAGGCGCCTCTAAAAAAACTGACAACTACCGGACCTTGCTTGAGCAAGTCCGCCAGATTTACAATGCGGCCGTAGGCATCGGGTAGTTCAAACAGAGGTGCGGTGTCCCCCGCTTTAAGATGGGTATTGGCGATATTGAAATTATTTAGCTCTTCCATTATCTGCTGACCAATTCGTTTTGATTCAGCAGTCGCCTTGGACAGGTTTTGCACCCTCATCTGTTTGAGCTGTTCGGTTAGTGAAAGTCGGGCATGTTCCATACTTTCTAAAAGTTCTCCTAATTCGCCACTATCCAGAAATCTCTGGGATAGATGCGATGAAGGGTGATGTCATCTTCTACGCTTTTCAAATATTTCTCATAAGAAGTCAGTTGTTTTTCGGGGCCGATCACAAAAATAATAGCATCGGATTTTTGATTGGCTTCTTTGGTTGTCGGGCCATAGCCGGGCAGAACCTCACCATAAGTTGAAGCCATGCGCTTATGCAGCTTGTCATACAGGTCACTGTCCTGGCGAAGTTTCAATATTCCGTTTCTGAAGCGTCTGACAACATCAGGCGTCAGACCGTCGGCCAGATCAGCCGCCATCGCTTCGCCGCGCGAATCATAAGTCGAGCCCGATCGAATTCCGGCGAAAGCCTGCGATACGGCATAGTCAGCCAGCGACGGATCGTAGGGGGCGTTTTCCAGCTGGTCTATGACAAACTGCATTGTCTGAGCCAGGTCAGGACAGCGCTCGGCGTAATAAATCAAACGGCCGTCGTTTTCGTTACTTCTGAGTCCGTTGGAATAAGCCAGCCCGGCGCCCCAGGTTTTCATAAACATTGAGTGCGCTCCGCCGCCTCCATAAAGGCGAGCCGAAAGGAATTTCAAAAGTGTCTCCGGGTCAGTATCTTCATATGAGGCACAGTTAGAAGTATTATTATGCACACCTGAACGGGTATTTTCATTGACCAGACCAATACAGACAGGCTTTGATGACAAAGGCGTCCGCTCAGACAGCCGGTTATTAATGAGCGGCGAACTATTATAGCTGTATCTTTCAGACTCTCCGTCGGCCAGTCTGCTGACGATATCAGTTAGTTTGCGCATTGCTATTTTGTTGTTCTCTTCATTTGATACAATGTAAGCGCGTACGTTATCCTGATGCCTGATTATATCAAGCAGATGATTCAAAGAGCCAAGCGCCTCAGCTGGCTCCTTTTTCAGGTCTATAGTCATCTGACTGCAAAGATAAACTAAGTCTTTGGACAAACTGTTGTCGGGGATATCAGAGAGGATTTGAGTTAAATCTTTGAAAGCGTCTGCAAGCAGCTGCTTGGCATTTTCGGGAGCAGAGTTGAGCATTAATACCAGAGGCTGCATCGGGTTGATTTCATTGTCCGTCGAAGAAAGCGCCGAAAGAAGCGTCTGAATTTGTTCTCGTTTTAATTGCTCAAGTTCACTCGACAACAGACCCATGAACTTTTCGAAGAAAATAAACTGATCCTGGTCACCGGCAGATTTTAACATCCAGCGCAGACGATGGACCAGATGTGCCTGCGTCAAAAAGCAACGAGCGCTCAAAAAAAGAGAATTGTGCTGCCGCCAGTAGGCGTACATCGGTTCATTTACCCAGCTCTCTTCAGAGCCACGCATGCGATTGCGCAAAGATTTAAGCCTCAAATCTACGGCATCTCTGATTCGAGGAAGATTCGCCTCGCTCAAATTCGGAGAAAATAAGGCCGTGCTGAGCCAGTTAAGAGCTTTTTCGGTTTCAGTCTTGTCGCCGCCAGCCGCCTCTACGGTAAGACCGACGCGCTCGGTGCGGTTTCCGGTAGAAAAGTAGGCGTTAAGTCTCAGGATGTCTCTTTTAATGGCCTGATTCATTTCATCGAAGGAAATCGTCTGCCCGTCTTTGATAACGCCAATCTGCGTCATGACAGTCGGCAAAACCGGCAGGAACACCAGAAGTGACTCCGGCACAGAATATAAATCAAAGACCAGTCCTACGGTTGTACTCGAAATATTATCAAAGCGGGAATAAACACAGTCACCACCGCCCGGAAGTTTCTCGACTGTGTAGTTTAACTGGTCGTCCAGCGTCAGCGGCGGATTTTCTACGAACGGGGGCATCTCGATAGTGGCAGCCTCGGCATCTATTATCTCAGTATTTTTGGCATATTCTTTTTCGTAGATTTCGATGGCAGCTTCCTTGCTGTCAGCTTCGTACTTCTTTTGAAGCTTTACCACGTAATCATCTATTCTTTTTTCTCGCGAATTTTCGCTTTCGGTCAACATTTCAGGGTCGGGATGGGTGGCTATTCCAAAAGGGGTAGTGCTCAATAGTTTCCAATTTGTAATATATTTTTGCCAGAAATTCTTTTCGGAGTCAAGCATCTGGTCAACGAACGCAAAAGCAGCCTGACCCGAAACATCGCGCTCAAACCCTTTTTCATCCTTAAGCAGCTGCAGATGATCGAACCACCTTGAGCCGGTTCCGCGATAACCAAAGCGTGGAGGTGAATTAAGAAACTCTTTTATTTCTCTTTTGTTATTGATCGAGAGCGACCGCAGACGTTCGTTGAACTCAAGCAGTTCAGGAGAATTATCCGCAAACGATGAAATTATTTCTATCTCTCTTAAAATAACCGAACGTACCGAGTCAATCATCTTTTCGCTGGTAGCATCACGGCCGACATTGCTAAACCCGATAAACAGCGCCTGCCCCGGATGGTCGGATATCCAGCCGAACGACGAACTGGCCCCTATATCCAGCAACCTTGTTTGCGAATCAATAAAACGTTTGTACAAATTTGATGTTTGCCCCGACGAAAGATTCTCGACGAATAGATTAAACAAAAGGTATTCCTTGAGACCCATTTCTCTTTCGGCCGGCCAGGCATAAACTAACATGCCCGGCTCATTTTCATTTTTATTCGGAAAACCTACTGTTGTTATTTTCCCCTGTTCTTGAGGTGACGCTTGAGGCAGACTGGCGGCAAACTCGGCCGGATCAGCGCCTGCTTTTGAATTTGGTTCAATTCCATCAAAAATTTTAGAAAGACTGCCGAGGCAGTCAGCGAGCGAAATTTCATCACCGATAGACACCACCGCACCCATATTATTTAAATGATAATAAGTTTCTCTAAAATTTCTGATATCTTCGGGCTGCATGGTGCGGATTGCCGATGGCAGCCCGCCGGCAGAATATGACA
>JADFLZ010000186.1 GCA_022564135.1 Candidatus Zixiibacteriota bacterium | reverse complement strand
AGTAGATTTCAAAAACACGCTTATTATTTTGACTTCAAATATCGGCACCCGTCAATTAGGCGAAGGCAAAACCGTCGGCTTTGATGCTGATGAAAACGCCGATACTTTTGAGTCCATGAAAAAGAAAATTGAGACTGAACTCAAAAAGGTTTTCAACCCGGAGTTGCTCAACCGGATCGACGAGGTCGTCTATTTCCGCAGTCTCGAAAAGAGTCATATCAAAGAGATTATCGAAATTCTGGTGGCTGAAATTGCCGATCGCCTGGCCGATAAAGGGATTTCGTTCACGCTCGACGAAGCAGCCAAAGACTTTCTGGTCGACAAGGGCTACGAACGGCAATACGGCGCGCGGCCGCTCAAAAGAGCCTTGCGCAAGTATCTTGAGGACCCCCTCTCAGAAGAAATCTTGAGAGGCCAATACGCCGGCGACTGTGACCTGATGATAGGGGTTGGAAACGACTGCCTCACTTTTGATTTGGATGCCTCCAAGTCAAAAGCTAAGGAAAAAGCGGCCAAATCCTGATTAAAATAAGCTGTTGCTAATTTTATGAAATTAGGTATAATCGGAGTCCCCTCTATTATTATAGAGGACAAATTGTGAAGTTTTGAATTGATTTTTTGAGGTTTTATTATGGCACATAAAAAAGGCGTAGGCTCTACAAAAAACGGCCGGGACTCACAGGGTCAGCGGCGGGGCACCAAAATTTACGGCGGACAATTGGTTACCGCAGGCTCTATTTTGGTCCGTCAGCTGGGCACTCCAATCAGAGCCGGCTTAAATGTGGGCATGGGCAGAGACTTTACTTTGTTTGCCAAAATTAATGGCATTGTGGAATATCAAAGAGTAGGCCGCTCACATAAACAAGTTTCGGTCCACCCCCAGGCTTCCTAAAGCAGCTAATTCAGCAGAATAAAATTACTTCTACTCGCATCTTGTTAAGATATCTATAATTTCCGCGAAACAGCGTTGTAAGAATCCGTACTGACCAGAATTTACGCAATAACTGCTTCTCTGACTTTAAATCAGTTGTAAAGAGTTTTCTGATCATTTATATTAAATCTAATTCAATCAAGATTCTCATTGGAGGATTCATGAATTCCAGGAAACTTACACTGATTCTAATATGGATATTGTTGTCCCTGTCGAGTGTGTTGGCAGCGGAAAAGAAGGATGTTTCCAAAAGTAAAAATATCAATGAATTTGTGTTGCAGGATGGCAGCATCGATTTGGATGTAGTCAAAAGTAGCGGCTATCAGGGGGCGTTGAATCTGGAAGGTGTTGATATTTACATTGATCCCAATACGGGTGAGCCAAAGGTATCCGTTTCGGGCCAAGCAATATCTTCTGATTCTGCAGATAATATAAACTGGTATAATTCCATATCTCCCGGTCGCGGTGTGGACGCGCTAGTAAATGCTGTAACTGTTTTCAACTCCAATTTGATTGTTGGAGGAACGTTTCTTACGGCCAGTGGCGTATCGGTCAACTATATTGCAGCCTGGGATGGTAGCTCCTGGTCATCATTAGGCAGTGGGATGAATGGATATGTAAGGGCACTTACGGTCTATGAAAACAAATTGATTGCAGGGGGAACATTTACTACTGCAGGCGGAGTAGCTGCCAATTATGTTGCAGCTTGGAACGGAATCAGCTGGTCACCTTTGGGACCGGGTGTAAATGGCTACGTAAATGTTCTTGCTGAATATGACAACAAGCTGATAGCAGGAGGAGAGTTTTTAGTCGCCGGCGGTGTAACGGCCAATCGCATAGCGGAATGGAATGGAAGCGCCTGGTCAGCTATTGGCACAGGGATGGACGGCGCGGTATATGCCCTGACTGCATATGATTCTAAGTTAATCGTTGGCGGGGAGTTTTTAAAAGCCGGCGGCGTTTCGGTTTATCGCATAGCGGCTTGGAATGGGAGCAACTGGTTGGCTTTGGGCAATGGAATAGACGGTGATGTACTTGCCCTAACTGTCTATAACAGCCAGTTGATTGTAGGAGGAGAATTCTCGATAGCCGGTGGTGGTTTGGCAAAAAATATAGCCTCCTGGAACGGCAGTAGTTGGTCGGCTTTGGGGCAGGGGTTGAATAGCAGAGTTTTGACTTTCAATGTCGTTAACAGCCAGCTTATAACAGGAGGGGATTTTACTTTCTCGGGTACTGTTTTGATCAAATATATAGGTGCATGGAACGGAACAACTTGGACTGTTATTGGAGAAGGGATGAATAGCCCTGTTAAGGCCTTAACATCCTTTTACAACCAGGTGATAGCAGGGGGCGAATTTACTGAAGCAGGAGGTATATTAGTTGAATATATTGCCTCTTGGGAAAGTAATAGTTGGAAGGCTCTGGGAACGGGCGTAAATGACTGGGTTTTTTCTCTAACCACTTTCGATAGTAAGTTGATAGCCGGGGGATTTTTTAATGCAGCAGGAAATTTTGATGTGTTAAGTATTGCCTCCTGGGATATGAGCGCTTGGTCGGCTCTGGGAACAGTGTCAAAAACCAGACATGTTTATGCCATGACCACCTATGACTCCAAACTCATAGCTGGCGGAGGTTGTATCAGTGAAGGTGAATATTGCATTCCTTACGTTTCCGCCTGGGATGGTAGTAACTGGTCGACTGTGGGAAATTGGGACGGTGGTGCTATCGAGGCCATGATCGTGTATAACAGCAATCTGATAGTAGCCGGAACTTTAATTCGATCTTGGAATGGATTCAGTTGGTCAGCTTTGGGATCGGGCATAAGTTTAGTTCGTTCACTTGCAATCTATGACAACAAATTGATAACAGGTGGAAATTTTTCTTCAGGGGGAGGAAAACAAGGAATTGCCGCCTGGGATGGAGCCAATTGGATACCTCTGGGGACAGGGATGAATGGTTCAGTTTTTGCCCTGACTGTCTATGACAACAAATTGATTGCAGGGGGACCATTTACTACTGCAGGAGGAGTAGCTGCCAATAATGTTGCAGCTTGGGACGGTAGTTCCTGGTCATCATTAGGCATCGGGGTGAATGCGCGTGTAAGGGCGTTCACTGTCTATGTAAACGAATTGATTGTAGGGGGACAATTTACGACTGCGGGTGGTGCTGCATCTAATTATATCGCCTCATGGGACGGTACAAATTGGTCGACCATGGGGACGGGCTTGAATAATTTTGTGCATGCTTTACATGTCTATAACAATCGCCTGATAGTAGGTGGGGCTTTCACCGTCGCCGGTGGTAAACAGGCCAAGAATTTGGCGTACTGGATAAAGCTAGGCGAAGATTGCTGTGTCGGTAATCGTGGTGATGTAAATTATGACGGCGTTGACGCCAATATTCTCGACTTGACTGTCATGGTTGATAGAATCTTTCGGGGCGGGGCAAGTCCCGTATGCGCCGGTGAGTCGGATATAAATTCTGACGGGGCACCAGCAAATATTCTGGATTTGACTTTCTTGGTAGACAGGGTTTTCAGGGGCGGACCAGCCCCGGGACCATGTAACTAAATTCGATAGAATTTCCATCAGGACTAATGAAATCTCCTGCAGATAATTTTAGGCGCCGGATAAATTAGTCCGGCGCTTTTTTTGTTACTCGAAACCTCTTGCATTGACAACTCATGGCGCATATTTATAAGATATGAGCCGACTCTTAGAAGACCTAAATCCGCAGCAGCGCCAGGCTGTCGAAACTACCGAAGGACCGCTGCTGATTATTGCCGGTGCCGGTTCGGGCAAAACCCGTGTCCTCACCCGCAGGCTGGCCTACATTCTTAATCAGCGTCTGGCTGAGCCGTATCAGATGCTGGCGGTCACTTTCACCAACAAAGCCGCCGGCGAGATGAAAAAACGGGTAGCCTCTGTTTTGGGAACTGATATTTCAGCACTTAACGTTTCTACTTTTCATTCTTTTTGTGCCCGGTTTTTGAGAATCGAAGGCGGTCTCTTAAACTACCAGACCAACTTTACAATTTTTGACTCCGATGATTCACAAACGCTGATTAAAAATTGTATCAAAGACTTAGGACTTTCAAGCTCTCAGTTCACGCCTAAGTCTCAAGCCAAAAAGATATCGAATTGCAAAAACAAACTAATCAGCCCGGCAGGGTTTGCTGCCAAAGCAGCCGGCTATTTCGAAGACGCCACTGCCAAAATCTACACCCTCTACCAAAGACGCCTGCACGAATGTAACGCTATGGATTTTGATGACCTCTTGTTTAATACGGTAGTATTGCTTCGTGACAACGAGGACGTCAGCTCTAAATATAAATCACGTTACAAATATCTGATGGTAGACGAATATCAGGACACCAACCATGTGCAGTATAAACTTCTGCGCTATTTACTGGACGACCATTCAAATCTCTGTGTAGTGGGCGACGAGGATCAGTCTATCTACGGCTGGCGCGGCGCCGATATCAGAAATATTCTCGATTTTGAAAAAGATTTCCCCGGCGCCAAGATAATCAAATTAGAACAAAACTACCGCTCAACCAATTTGATATTAAAAGCAGCTTCAGCAGTTATCGGCAATAACCAGGCTCGTAAAGGCAAACAACTATGGAGCGACAAAGCCGAGGGAGATAAACTAAGCTTGTATCTGGTTGATTCGGCCGATGACGAAGCCTTACAAATAGTCAAACATATTATTGATTCCCAGCAGTCCGGTAACAGCCTAAAAGAAAAAGTTATTCTTTACCGCACCAATGCGCAGTCACGACCGTTTGAGGAGCAGCTCAGAAGAAACAGTCTGCCCTATCAGATTGTAGGCGGCATTTCGTTTTATCAGAGAAAAGAAATCAAAGATTTGATGGCTTATCTCAAATTGATTGCCAACCCTAAAGATGATGTCGCTTTCGGGCGCGTAGTAAATTACCCTAAAAGAGGTCTCGGCAATAAAGCTATCGAAGATATCGCGCAGCTGGCAGCTGACCACAAAGAGTCATTTTACGAAGTAGCTTTAAAAGCGGCTGAGTATAGTTCTTTGTCTGCGCGCGCTAAGAAACTAAAACCGTTTACTGATATCATCGAAAAATACCGTCGGGACAAAGACGTCATGCCGGTTGACCTGCTGGTACAGGATTTAGTCGGCGACATAAAGCTTTTAGAAGAACTAATTTCCGAAGACCAGATAATCGGCCAGACCAAAGTCGAAAACGTAGAAGCCTTTATCGAGGGTGCCGCCGAATACGCCCGCTCTACCGGCCAAGCCACACTCGATAACAACTTAGCGGA
>JADFLZ010000185.1 GCA_022564135.1 Candidatus Zixiibacteriota bacterium | reverse complement strand
GCTGAAAAGTAATCAACTTCGCCGATTACTTCATTATTGTTTGATTCGTTTAAGATTACGAAATTATCAGGCGAGGCCGAGCGCAGAGAAACTTGCTGCGCCGGATAAATATCCGAAGACCAGTAGTAGCGGTCGGCCGTCTTGCGCACGACATCACTCTCGGATAAGTAGTCCATAATTTCTTCAGTGCCGTCGGTCGAGTATTCTTCAGTAGTTTCAATCGGAAGTTCAAAAGCAGCGCACTTCAGATGATTGGTACGGATTATCAAATTGTCAGGGTCAACGATTCCTGATTCGGGCGAGCGTTCAAAAATATATTTTGGCTCAGAGCACAAAAATTGATTGATAGCAGTCGATGAGGCCACCATGATAGTCACGGCGGTACTGGAGCGCCGTCCGGCCCGTCCGGCCTGCTGCCACAAAGATGAAATCGTTCCCGGATAACCGACGATGATTGAAACATCAAGATTGCCGATATCAACCCCCAGTTCAAGGGCATTGGTAGAAACCACACCGGTTATTTCGCCGCTGCGCAGGCCGCGCTCTATCCGTCGTCTTTCACCCGGAAGATAGCCGCCGCGATAGCCGGCAATTTTTATGCCTTTGCCAAAACTCCCTTTAAGCTCTCTTTGCAGATAAGTCAAAAGCACTTCGACATAAAGCCTGAAATGCGCAAATACAATTGTCTGGATTTTGTTGCGCAGAAAAAGAGTTGCCAGTGCTGCCGCTTCGTTGATGACCGATTTTCGAATCCCCAGCTGCTGATTTATGACCGGCGGGTTATAAATCAAAAAATGTCTTTCGCCGGATGGGGCGCCGTTATTGTCAATAAGAGTGGCCTTTTCATCAATAATCTTTTCAGCCAGTTCCTGTGGATTGGCAATTGTCGCCGAACAGCAGATAAACTTAGGGTTAGAGCCGTAAAATTTGCAAATTCGTTTTAAGCGCCGGATAACGTTTGCCAGATGCGAACCAAAGACCCCGCGGTAGTGATGGACTTCGTCAATTATTACATATTCCAAATTCTCAAACAGTTTTATCCATTTGGTATGATGCGGCAGAATTCCGGCGTGAAGCATGTCGGGGTTGGTAATTACAATATGACCGGCCGAACGAATAGCCCGCCTGGCTGTCTGAGGAGTGTCGCCATCGTAAGTAAATGTCTTGATATCAACATCGAGTTTCTGAATAAAGTCATAAAGTTCCGACAGCTGGTCCTGCCCCAGGGCTTTGGTAGGGAAAAGATATAGCGCCCGGCTGCTGTCGTTTTCCATGATCTTATTTAAGACCGGCAGGTTATAGCAGAGAGTTTTGCCCGAGGCTGTCGGAGTAACGATCACAACGTTCTCTCCGTCAATTATAGCCTGAATTGCTTCAGACTGATGCGTGTAAAGCTGGCTGATGCCCTTACTTTTTAGAGTTTCGATAAGTTTTGGATTTATATTGTCGGGGAAATCAGCGTAGCGGGCTGCTTTGGGACGGTATGTTTTCCAGTGGGAGATATTGGAGCTAATGGCAGGATCGGTTCTTAGGAAATCGATAATCTGCTCAATTGTCATGAGTTTATTTTCGCTCCATTTTGTTTTGTTAACTGATGCCGGTCAGCTGTCTGCGGCATATGTCACAAAACTTCTCTCCTTTGCTGTCAATGTCAAGCATCAATTCGCTTTTGAAGTTCACACATTTCGGGTTGCGGCAGGCATTAACCTCAAAAATGTGAGCCATTTGCAATACCGCCTCTTTAAACAGGCGGGGGTAGACTTTGGCCTCGTCTTCAGGAAGGCCGTAAAACTCCTGTCTGATCTGATAAAGCGAGACTACTGCCGTGCCGGCCAGGTTGTCTGAGTGTCCCAGAATATAAGGCCTGCTCGGGATATAAAGATCTTCTTCACATATCGCGATTACTCTCTCGCGGCTGTTGGCTTTGGTTCTTTCGAGTTTTGAAAGGATGACAGTGGCGTAGTATTGATTACGAATAAGGTTGTGCGCTTCGGTAGGCATTTTTATGCCTTTCAAAATATCGACCGAACGATTAAAAACAGGGCCGATATCTGCCGCTAACCGATTGACCAGCATAAAATCAGCTTCACCCATCGGTACTACGACAATCTTAGATTTTAATAACGCCAACGAACCCATAATCTGCCTGTTAACCGGCTCTAAAAAAACGTGTCCGGCTGCCGGTCGGGGAAACTTTAACCTCTGTTTTACCCGCACATTTCGGACACCACCCGACAAATGCGGTACCTTTGACGTTCAGCAGAATTCTCTGATAGACATTACAGCATCTGAAATGAACGCCAATAAAAGGACGTCTTGGTTTTGTATTCCCTTTTTCTCCGGGCACGAAACCAAGATAACATATAATCCGCGTTTGGCAACCGGCTGATTTTTAATTGTAAAGGGAGACTCTGAAATTCTATGTAAGCTGTTGCTGTTCTTGGACTATCGCCACGCTCGAGGAGCTGCCCAGGCGGCTGGCTCCGCATTCTATCAGCTGCCGGCACTGCCGGGCTGTTTTGATTCCACCTGAGGCTTTGACCTCAATTTGACTTCCGACAGCTCCAAAAAGAATTTTGACCTGCTCCAGTGTGACGCCACCGAAAAAGCCTGTCGAAGTTTTCACAAACTGAGCCCCTCCGTTTACTACAGCCTTGGCAGCGGATATTTGCTCAGGTTTGGTCAACAGCGAGCATTCTATTATTACTTTCAGTAAAACATTAAAGGGAACAGACTTTCTGATTTCTTTTATTTCTTGTTCGACTTTTGCGAACTCGCCGGATTTTAACCAGCCGATATTTGCGACCATGTCAATTTCATCAGCGCCGTCACTGACCGCCCGGGCAGCTTCGTCTGTTTTTATATCTGTTCGATTGGCGCCCAGCGGGAAACCTACAGTTGAGACAACCTTGACATTTGTCCCCTGAACAATTTCTGCAGCCGCACTGACCCAAAATGGATTAACTGCCACCGCAAAAAATTTATGCTCGATTGCTTCGTTACAGAGTTTGGTTATGGCTTGTTCGTCTGCATCAGGTTTTAACGCGGCATGGTCAAAGTGAATATTGAGGTTTCTGAGCCTAAATTTCATAGATGAAAATATATATGTAATCAGCAAAATCGCAAAGCCTCGTTTCAATAAACATTGACTCGGGAAACAAGTATGTTATATTCCATACATCAGTATGGCTTTAACAGGGAAGCAGGATTATATGATTAACATCTGTTTCAAAATGAGGTTGATATCATTATTGACACTATCTGTGCTTTTTATTGGGTCACTAAATTTATCTGCTGGCACAGAATTCCCGTTGAAGAGTGGTGATAAAGTTCGAATCTATACTAAATACAAGATTACGAACCTGGTAAAAGGGCATAAAACTAATTTAATGCAAGGGTTTTTTGCTGGCTTTGAAAATGACATTCTACTTATAGGCAACAAAGGAGATGTCAAACTTGACCGAGTAGTAAGAACTGATGGGAGCATTGTAGAATTTTCATATGTTGGAGCAAAATACGATACTGTGTCCAGATCATTACTGGGAATTGACAAGAATGGAGAGGTGATAGAAATTCCCTTAACAGAGATTAATTATGTGGATGTCATATTCGATATAAAAAGAAAGCAGGTATCAGTGAAATTGAACTCCGATGTTCTACATAGCAGACTACGTTATGTTAATTCTTATCCGGAGCTTTTGTATAAAATACCCATTGACTCGATTACGAAAGTAAAAAAATGGAAAAAGACAAACTCAGCAGTTATTGGCTTAGCAGCATTAGCGGGTGGTGTGTCCGCACTCATTTATGGAGTTCAGAATGAAGAAGACGATGAACCGGAGTCTCTTGGTGACTTTATTAATCCTTCCAGAGAAGCTAATATATTTATTGACGTGGGGCTTGGGATTGTTGCAGGAGGAGCAATAGGCTACTTAATCGGAAAAAGTAGGTGGTCAGAGATTCCAGTTGAAAAACTAAAAATTGGTTTGCAGCCTACTTCCAAGAATGGTGTCGGTTTATCTCTTACGGTGAGCTTTTAGTATTAACGAGATGTTGTAATAGGGGGACAATCCTCCAAATTCCCCCAGCCTCAAGTAATTGATTCAAAAAACGAATTCCCCGTAAACTTATGTTCCAGCCCAAAAACATCAGCCAGCGTACAGGCAATATCTGCAAATGTCTCTCTGGTGCCAAGATTAATTCCTGCCTTGGCATTTTTGCCATAAACGAGAAGTGGCACGTATTCGCGGCTATGGTCGGTTGAAGTTTTAATAGTCGGGTCACAGCCATGGTCGGCTGTGATAATCAGTAAGTCATCATCACGGAGTTTATCAAGCAACGAACCCAGCTGCACGTCAAACTCTTCGAGTGAACGCGCAAAATTCTTCTCATCGTTTCTGTGTCCCCACTTTTCATCAAAATCAACACAGTTGGCAAATATCAAATCATATTCATAATTATTTTCAACGGTCTCGATTATATTTTGCATCACTTCGTCGTTACCAGCTGTTTTTATTTTGTTACTGATACCGCGTCCAACGAACAAATCATAAATCTTCCCAATCGACAGGATTTTCCTGTTTGTTTTATGA
Source organism: Candidatus Zixiibacteriota bacterium (assembly GCA_022564135.1). GTDB lineage: Bacteria > Zixibacteria > MSB-5A5 > GN15 > FEB-12 > JACZWU01. The sequence goes on along the minus strand of JADFLZ010000185.1, from coordinate 687 downwards.
AGTAAGTCCAATATAGTTTCGTCAGGCGGCTCCAGAGAAAAATCTCTGCGACTGGCTGTACGCACAAAATTCCCCGGCTTTCCGGTAAAGGGCCTGGCAATTACCCGGCCGACTCCAAAGTCTCCTGAAAGCATCTGGCGTGCAATTGTGCAGATCTCATAGAGTCTCTCGACTGTAAGAATATCTTCATGCGCCGCCAGTTGAAAAACAGAATCAGCCGAAGTGTATAGAATAACAGCGCCAGACTCGATATGCTCTTTTCCTAAACGCTCGATTATTTCAGTTCCGCTGGCTGCAACATTCCCAATCGTCTTTACATTCGCTGCTTTTTCAAATCTCTCAACTAAAGCCCTCGGAAATCCATCCGGAAAAGTCGGAAACGGATTTTCAATTATCACCCCGGCCATCTCCCAATGACCGCTGGTAGAATCTTTACCTGCCGCTTTTTCAGCCATCTTGCCGAAAGAGCCCAAGGGGTTTTCGGCAGGGGGGAGCCCCGCGATTTCTGCAATATTGCCCAGACCAAGTTGCTGGCAGTTGGGCATATTAAGTCCGCCCACTGCTCTGGCTACATTTGGAATCGTCGCTGAGCCGATATCGCCGTAGTCGGCAGCGTCGGGCAGCTCGCCCACGCCACAGGCATCGATGACCAGGATTATGGCTCTCTTAAATTTCATTGGTGAATAA
>JADFLZ010000010.1 GCA_022564135.1 Candidatus Zixiibacteriota bacterium | reverse complement strand
CCGTGGCAATTGCCACCGGCTTACTGAATATGGCTACCGAAACAGCGGCAGCCAGCAGAATATATGATGCCCCGGTCAGGTCACCATCCTGCTCATGTCTACGCAGCATACCTGAGAAAACTCGGCTGCTAAAGACTCTCCAGAACCACCAGTTCCGCAATCTGGAAACATCGATGACCAGCATGAACAAGGCGATGCCCGAAAGAATCGAGAATGCCGTCACTTGCTCCAGTTTCAGGAAGTAATATCCACCGGGGATAATCAAAGCGCCAATATGCGTTGACTTTCTTAATAATTCCTGTTTAAGACTTATGTTTTCACCAGATGTACTAGGAACCGTTTCCTTCATCTGCTTCTCTGCGCTTGCCTAAAGGTTTTAAGTGTATGGGAAAGATTTTATTTGAAATCGAAACGTTATATTTTGTAAAAAGATTTTTCTTAAATTCAACTTCCTGTCTTTCAAGCTCTATGCTCCTTAATATTTTTTTAATTTCTGGAGCAGCTTTTACAAATGTAACGGTCATTTTCTTCTCTAAAACCTTTATTATGTGATAACCATACTCGGTATGAACAGGTCTGCTTATTTGTCCTTCACCTGTTACACGTGCGGTTTCAAAAAACTCGGCCGATACATCGTCCGGTCCGATAAATCCAAGATTGGCCAGTTCAACTCTTATCTCTTTTTCGCCGGGATAGTAGTCTCTGGCCAGTTTTATAAAATCCGCGCCTGCGATCGCCTGATCTCTGACGAACTCAGCAAACAGAGAATCTTCGACTAGTATGTGCTGAACATTGAAAGGCTTTTTTACAGCATACTTATCAATGTTTTCCTGATAGTAATCTTTTATCTGCTTTGGGGTCGGTTCCCAGCTATGATCGAAAATTCTACTTTCAACAATACGTCTTGAAAAGGTGTGCTTAACACCGGCTAACTGTTTAGTAATGTTCGGCAAAGTATCCAGTTTCATTTTACGAGCTTGCTGGACAATGACCCACTTCCGGGCAATTATTCTCACCATCTCTTTTTTCATCTCGGCGGTTGAACTGGACACCTTATATGTCTGCCTGATGATCTGTTCGCCGACTCTTAGCTCACCAAAATTAATTGTATCTGTCTGGTTTATTATGGCCGCCCAGGTCGGTTCATCTATGTTGTAAATATTCGTATCAAAGAGAGGTTCGTTGTACTCAACCTCTATATTGGAAAAGAGTGTATCAAAAACCTGTACGCTGAGATCCCTTGTCTTGCTGCTCAAAACTTTCGACCTGGCAGTAGCATACTGCTCCGGATTTAAGGGGGGGACTCCTTCGGGAATATAGTGCTCAATGTACAAAATCTGCCAGCCGTCTTTATCTCTATAAGGGCCGACTATGTCTCCCGGCTTTGCCGCAAAGGCCACAGAGTCAAACGGCCAGGCAAAAAAACCGGGTCGAACCCATTCAATTAATCCGCCTCTGCGGGCAGAGACTTCATCATGTGAGTACTTTTTCGCCGTTTCCATGAAATCATCTTTGGAATTAATGCCTGCTCTTAGGTCAAATGCTATTTTTTTTGAGGCTTGCTCAAGCATACTATCAGACATGGCCCGGTATTTCAGTGAATCCGGCCCATGTTTTAGAACTAGCTTGGTAATGACGATGTGGCGAGTCTGAATCTGTTTTTCCAGGCGGAATTCCTCTGAATGGTCTTTGATATATTTGAATATTTCCGAAGTGTCCGCTGATACTTTGCTATAAATCGCATGATTGTAATAGACCTCTGACATTATCGAAGCATAGCTTGCCCGGAATTTGGTATAATACACATAGTGGTTGCTTAAATCGACCTCTGTTGCCTCAAACCCGAGCAAAGTGTCTACAACTATACTATCAACCATCTTTTTTACTGTCGATTTTTCAAATATGCCGCCTTTAGGCAGCAAGGTGCTCTCAGATATTCGTTGATAGAATTGCGCTGTTGTCAGGCTGTAATTATTGTCCGCGCTGGCAATTTCATTTTTAAACTTGCTCAAATCTTTCTCAAAGACAATTACAGGTCGGCAGGACGTCAGAAATACTGCAGTTAAGCTAATGGATAAAAGAACTAATAATTTTCTCAAAACTAAACACACCTCTCAGGTTGAAGTCTGTTAAATTATACAGCTGTAGAGAAAAAACAAGTCCTAAAAGGAAACTGATTTCCCGGCAAAAGAGCCGGAATCCTTGCTGGTGCGCCTGGCCAGATCAGCCAGTCCTGGCTGAGAGTAAGTCTTAAACTCAAGAATCATCGAAGTCCCGAAGTTCTCTTCTGATTCTATCCTGATATCAATTCCCAGAACTTCTGCCAATCTGTGCACAATAGCTAATCCCAGGCCAGTACCCCCTTTTCTGGTCGAGAAAAAAGGCTGAAAAGCTTTATTGGTTAATTCTGCCGACATACCGGGGCCATTATCTATTACTTCCAATCTTACTATTTGCTGCTCAGCATCAATTAAGACTTTGAAAGTTATCTCGCCCGGCTGAGCTTCAAAAGCCTGACAGGCATTAACCGCCAGATTTATCAAAATCTGCTTAATAAGGTCTTCGTCACCGATCACATATACTATGGACTCTTCTGATTCAAGATTTACTTTAATATTTGAATGTATTGATTCGTCCCGGTACAGAATTTCAATTGTTTCTGAAATAAGATGACATAATTCAACTTTGTTGAATGTCCTGCGCTCAATACTGGCATACTGAAGAAATTTCGTTAACATTTTGGTTAAGCGATCTGATTCCTTTACTATCAGATCCATCAGCTTCTGATTACTGCCTTCCAGACTCAATTCATTTTTGATTACTTCAACCGAGCCAGATATTGCCGCCAGAGGGTTTCTGATTTCATGGGCGATACAGGCCGATAATTCACCAATAGCCGACAATCTGTCTGCCGAGCGAACTTTGTCCTCTAATGCTTTGGCTTCGGTCAAGTCAGAAAAAATCACAATAAGTCCCCTCAGCCCGCCATCGGGTTCTGTTAATACAGATGTTGACATGCCTAATGGAATAACATGACCCTTGCTTACTTCGATCTGCAATTCCTTCCTGGGAAATTCGATTCTTTCGTCTATACCGACCTTAAGACATCTGGCCAGTTCTGGCATCTTCTTTTGAAAAACGCTGTGGCAATCCTTACCTCTGATATCCTTTTCTTTGAAACCCGTAATTATCTCCGCGGCCCTGTTAAAGAATATTATTACGCCTCTGGCATCGATGCTCATCAGCCCCGAACTGAGATGTCTGAGGATGTCGTCTGTTTCAAGCTTGGCTATTCTAAGCGCTCTTGATGTATCTTCCAGTTGCCTGGCGCCGGACTTAATTCTTTCAGCCAGATAGCCTGAGATAAATGCTACCAGATAGAAAATCAAAAAATGGAAAAAGATGGCATAGAACAATCGTTCCTTGCCGGCAAAAAACCGGCTCAGTTCTGCGAATGATAAAGACAAATGAGCATCTATGATATAAACCAGCCAGACTATTATGCTCAAGGCTGAAGATACAATCGTCGCCATCAAAAGTGTTCCGGCCAACCGGTAAACCAGAGCAGCCGAAGCTATGGTCAATACAAACATGGCTGTCAGTGGAGAACTTATGTCACCGGTGGAGTAGACCACAACCGACTCTAAAGCAATTTCAAATACAAAGTGAAGCGCCACAATCCAGGGAGTTATCATGGCCAGCTTGCGCTTAAACTTTTTAGTAAGAGATACACCAACAGCCAGAGTCAGCAGTGAATAGATAATAACGGGCAACTGCATAAAGCCCGGAAAATCCATCCAGAGTACAATCGCTGCAAACAGAATTACATAAGAGGCAAGTCTGAGCGGCAAAAACCAGTCTATTCTTTCCAGATGTTTATTACTTGTCATATATAGCAACGGCGCCCTTATGGGCGCCGTCCTGCTTAGTTTATTACCAAATCAGCTACGATTTCTTATCGTTAGATTTTTCCAATGATATCGAACATTGGCAGATACATAGCTATCAAAATACCACCGATGACAATACCCATAAATACAATAATGATCGGCTCTATTATAGAAGTCAGAGCAGTTACAGCTTCATCTACTTCTTCGTCATAGAAATCTGCAATCTTGCTAAGCATATCATCCAGGCCACCTGTCTTTTCGCCAACAGCAATCATCTGAGTGACCATTGGAGGAAAAACACCCGATTCTTTCAGCGGGCCGGTAATTGTATCACCTTCGGCGATTGACAGCACCGACTTATTAATCGCGTTTGCTATTACAACGTTACCTGCGGTTTTAGCAGTAATCTCCATAGCCTCAATAATTGACACACCAGACGATAGCAGGGTTCCCAGTGTACGAGTAAACCTTGCCACCGCAGATTTTCTAATCAAGTTTCCAAATATTGGTGTCATAAGCATGAACTTATCAAAAAGAAGCGCACCAGTCGGAGTTTTCTTCCACCACAAAAGACCGACAACAGATCCTATCGAACCGACTATCAGGTAAAGAAAGTAGTCTTGCAAGAAATGCGAAATTGCCAGAACATACTGAGTAGGCATGGGCAGTTCTGCGTTTAGCCCTCCGAACATCTTAGCAAAGACAGGAACGATAAACGTCAACATACCAACTGTTACACCTGCGGCAACTACTACGATAACGGAGGGATAGACCATGGCACCTTTTACCTTACGAATCAGCTGGTCTGACTTTTCGCGATATGCTGCCAAACGCATAAGAATGACATCAAGTGCACCACCAACCTCACCTGCCTGTACCATATTTGAATAAAGCGGGTCAAATACTTTGGGATGTCGCGCCAGAGCATCGGCCAGAGTAGCACCACCCTGTACACCTTCTTTTACCTGTGTGATAACTTTACCAAGCTCAACACTATCAGTCTGAGAAGCCATGATTTCCAGACATTGGACCATGGGCAGCCCGGCGCCAATCATTGTCGCAAACTGGCGGGTAAACCGGGATATATCCAGGCGACTTATGCCGGTTCCGAATTTTATATTTATGTCCGGAGCTTTTCTGGTTATCGAGGTAACCAGAATACGGTTCTGCCGTAAGACGCGTTCAAGGTCCTCTTTGCTTTTCGCCTTAAGCGAGCCCTGGACTGCTGCCCCGGCTAATGTCTTTCCTTTGTATTCAAAAACTGCCATTTACTTAGCCTCTTTCAACCTGCTCAACTAACTGAATGCAGGAGATCTTTGAACTTTACTTTTCTGGAGCATTTCCGTCAACTCCTGAGTTGAACCGCTATGCGCCATTGCATCGTTTATGGTAATTTTGCCGGCCTGATATAACTCTGCCAGTGATTGATTCATCGTCTTCATGCCATATTTCTGTCCGGCCTGTATCATGGAATATAGCTGATGAACCTTATCATCACGTATCAGTGCCCGGATAGCAGGCGTTACCACCAATATTTCCATTGCCAATACACGTCCGCCGCCAATTTTGGGAATCAACGTCTGCGATACAATCGCCTGAAGAGTGAACGAAAGCGTAACTCGTACCTGCTCCTGTTGATTTGCGGGAAAGCAATCTACTATTCTGTTTACAGATTCTGCAGCAGAGTTTGTATGCAAGGTAGCAAAAGCAAGGTGTCCGGTCTCTGAAATTTGCAGCGCCGACTCAATTGTTTCCAGATCTCTCATCTCACCCACCAGAACTACATCCGGGTCTTCCCGCAAGGCATATTTCAAGGCCGTGGCAAATGAGGCTGTGTCAGAATACACTTCGCGCTGGTTGACCAGAGATTTCTTATGGCGATGCAGGTATTCGATCGGGTCTTCAATAGTAATTATATGAACGGCTCTTTCTCTGTTAATTTTGTCAATGACAGACGCCAGGGATGTAGATTTCCCGGAACCGGTGGGTCCGGTAATTAGCACCAGGCCACGGGGAAGATTTGCAAATTCCGCGATTACTTTTGGCAAGCCGAGTTCTTCAAACGACTTTACTTCATAAGGAATCTGCCGCAGCACTACCGCAACATTGCCCCGCTGCATAAACATATTAGCTCGAAACCTGCTCATCTGCTCAATTCCGAATGAAAAATCCAGTTCGGAGTTTTGCTCAAATTTCAACTTCTGCTTTTCATTGAGCATCGTATAAGCTATTTTCTTGGTATCTTCACTGGTTAAAGGATCATAATTCAGAGGCTGAAGCTTGCCATCAACTCGGATGACCGGCGGAGCTCCAACAGTAATATGTAAGTCGGAAGCTCCCATTTTAAACATTTCTTCAAGCAGTTCACGCAGACCTACCATGGTATTCCCCATATTTAAGCGGTTTATCAGGCTCTTTGGATACCTATAATTTATCGGTAAAAAGCGGAGGTTTCTTAAGTTTTATTTGTAGAATCAGGGCTATAAGCTGCTGAGAGACAATGCCCTACACTTGCGATATTTTTTATATTACAGACGCCGTAGTGGCGAAGACCTCATCAATGCTGACCATACCCTGCTTCATCTTTTCAATTGCAGACATGCGCAGGCTGTACATACCTTCATCCAGAGCGGTCTTTTGAATATCAGCATCGCTGCCTCTATCAAGAATCAGCTTTTCAATGGCCGGGGATATAGGCATGATTTCAAATATAGCCGTTCTACCCGACTGTCCGGAATTACCGCACTCGTCGCAGCCTTTGCCTTTGAAAGCTCTTAGATTGGTCAGACAGACTGACGGTACGCCGAGACTTTCAACCTGATCTTTAGTCAGATTGATCTCCGTCTTACAGTTCTGGCAGACTTTTCGGACCATTCTCTGTGCCAGTATTAATTTGGTGGCTGAAGCTACCAGATAAAACGGTACATCCATATCCATTAAACGGTTAATAGACGAGGGAGCATCATTAGTATGCAAGGTGGAAAAAACAAGGTGACCGGTAAGAGCTGCGCGAATGGCTATTTCTGCTGTCTCGCCGTCACGAATTTCTCCAAGCATTATGATATCCGGATCCTGCCGCAAAAACGACCTGAGGGTATGTGCAAATGTCAGACCTATGTCGGCTTTGACAGCTACCTGATTGATGCCATCGAAGTTAAACTCAACCGGGTCTTCGGCTGTCATGATATTAACATCTACAGTATTGATCGATTTTAAGGCGGAATACAAAGTCGTAGTTTTACCGGAACCAGTCGGTCCGGTAACCAAAATTATGCCATACGGCAGGCTAATAGCCCTTCTGAAACTGTCGAGATCTTCGGTTCTAAAGCCGAGCTTGGTCATATCTACCATTAAAGCCATCGGGTCCAGAATTCGCATAACAACCTTCTCGCCGAATATCGTTGGCAGTACCGACACCCGCAGGTCTACCGTTCTACCGGAGATCTTGACTTTTACACGTCCGTCCTGAGGCAGACGACGTTCGGATATATCAAGCTCTGCCATAATTTTAATACGCGAAATTATCGCCGCCCTGTACTTAAAAGGCAGTGGCGGAAGTTCTCTTAAATCACCGTCTACCCGGTAGCGGACACGAATCCGCTTTTCATAGGTTTCAAGGTGAATATCGGAGGCTCCTATTCGAATAGCATCGGCAATAATTGAATCTACCAGTTTTACCAGCGGCTTATCCTGAATGGCAGAAAGCAGATCAGATTCATCAAGAGCCGACTCACTGGAGACTACTTCTAAACTATCATCGGCATCAAGGCTGGCAACAATGTCAGAAAGGGCACCCGTATCTCTATACTCTAATTCAATAGCTTTTTCGATGGCGTTTTCGGGTGAAATGATAGGCTGAACGGTGCAGCCGGTTATAAATTTTATGGCGTCTAATACGTAGACATTATTGGGGTCACCTATGGCGACCAAAAGGTTTTTGCCGATTTTTGAGATTGCTATGACTTTGAACTTGCGGGCGATATCAAGCGGAATCATCTTGACGATATCCGGATTCAGCTCAATGTCACTAAGCTTAAGGGCGCCAATCTTCAGGTGCTTTCCGATAAACTGCGCTATGTCATATTCTGACTCAACAGCGCCGATTTTGACCAGGGCCGCTTCAAATTTCTCGCTCTCGCTTTTGACCAGCTTTAGCGCTTTGTCGGCCTGTTCCTGAGAAATCTTGCCGTGCTTAACGAGTATGTTACTGAGTTCTGTAGCCATACCTATTGCCTGTAATTAACTCCTGTCCGTTTACAGCTTAAAAGTTTAGGTGCTGTTTGTCTAAGCGCTAAGGCTTAGTCCTGAAAAATATCGTCCAGCTTTTCCTGAGCACGCTCAACAAAATCACCTTCAACGGCGCTCTTACGGCCTGAGGCAGACTTCTCTGTTATCTCCTCAAAAATCTTGGTCAAGCCGCTAGCGGTTTCCTTGGCATAAAGGCGAACCATTCCGATAGTCGTGCGGTCGTCAAAAATAACGACCAAAATTGAACGATCTCCGACTATAGACATGTGGATATGGTCTTTCTTACCCTGGTGAAACAGGACTGAAAACTCCGGTTCACCAACCAGCCTTGCTATCTCTTTTGTCGAAGCAAACGAACCGGCCAGAAGGGCTGCCAGTGCTGTAGTATCTAGAGAGTGCGTAAACCCCAGGCGGGTAATAAGGTGGCCGTCTTTATCGACCAGCAGGGCGCACTTTGCTTCTGCTCCTTTAAGCATCTTGGATATCAGAGCTTCAATCTGATTTATTTCTTCTTCGTAAATTATCAGGCTATCATCAGACATTCCTGCCTCCTAAATATTTATTTAATTCCAAACAATTTCTTAAAAAAGCTGCGCTTCTTCTGCTCTCTTCGCTTAAGCGAAGGCGCCATCTTGGGAGTGAGAGAACCAGAATTTTCCATAGCGGCCTGATCTCCCGCGACCGAGTCATTATTTGTGAGAGCCTTCTCACTTTGATTCATGCCGGGATACGGCCTATCATCCGTTTCAGAAGCGGCCTCTCCTGAAGAATCCGACTGTTTTGCCCCTGGATAAGGACGATACGCCGGAATTCTGTCATCAGTCGCCGATGTTGCCGGCATATCGGCTGTAGATACTTCTGCCGTCGGCTGTCCCTGAACCTGAGGAGCTGCAGGCGGCGCTGCATAAGGATCGTTACCTAAGGGCTGAACCGCCGGATCGGCCAGAGGCCCGTCCGGGTCTGGCTGCCCGGCAGGTGAAACTGTAGCTTGAGCAGCCGGCTCTGCCGCCGGCGCCGAAGGTGCCGCAGGTGCCGGTGCTTCTTCGGCTGGCTTCGAGGATTTGCTTGATACCTTAGAATTTTTAGCTTTTTCCAGGACAAGCTTGATAATCAGCTTGAGCGTATCAAAAACTCCTGTTCCCACCGTAGCCGAAGCCTCAAAAGTTGGGAAATTATAAGTATTGAGCTTTTGATCCATCTCTTCGGTCGTCATTATATTGGGAAGGTCACGTTTGTTATATTGAATCACCAATGGCAGCTCATTAACATCGTAACCATATTCTTTGAGGTTATCTATCAGGTTTGCCAGAGCTTCAATATTTTCGTCCATCTTGTCAGGCTGACTGTCTGCAACAAAAACAACGCCGTCTACACCGCGCAAAACTAATTTACGGGTAGCGTTGTAATAGACTTGGCCGGGCACAGTATAGAGCTGAAACTTGGCCTGAAATCCATTGATTGTACCAATATTAATTGGCAGGAAATCAAAATAGAGAGTCCGGTCTGCTTCAGTCGCCAGAGATATAAGTTCTCCGCGTGTCGTGCTGGGCACTTTGGTGTGGACATATTGCAGGTTGGTAGTCTTGCCCGATAAGCCCGGACCATAATAGACTATTTTGCAGCAGACCTCTCGCGCTGAGTAGTTAATTGATACCATTTACTTCTTCCTACTATTCTTAGTTTCTAACTTGACGTTTTCAATCGTGATATGGCGTGCTTAATTTCAAGTCGTATCAGACCGATATTCACTTCTTTCTCTGCGGTTACGACCAGAATGCCGAGTCCGGCATCGCTGAAAAACAGCTTGGCGTCATCAGCTTCTATGGTAACATGTGTCAAAGGGCTGCTCTGGAGACGCTCCAGCGATTTATGGATGTTGGCGGTTATCGATGCCGCCAGGGCTCCGATAGTGTCGTCTTCCACGTTTTCCTGCAGATTAGCCGCAATTACAATACCATCATTGCCAACTACCATTGAGCCGGTAATGCCGGTGGTTTTGTTCAGTTCACTCAGTATTTCATGCATATGATTTCTCCATTGCCGGGTGCAGCATTTTGCCATACCTCTCGGACATATGTTTCTTGACCATTTCCATTGCTTGATTTATGCGAATATTTAATAAATCATCACTATGTCTTTCTGCTATGACCATAAGACAATATGTCTCTTCATAGCAGAGGACTACCCTGTCATTACTTAACTGAAATTCTACTCTTTCCGGGCAGCCGTAGCTTAGAAAGTTCATACTTCCGGCTCCGTTTGCTTTAATAAGCAAAGCAAAGGGAGCAACATCTTCTGCGATTATTCCGCCGCGTGTAAAATTTGATAACAGCAGACCTTCATGGTCGACTACTGCCGCCAGCTTAACAGAACTATGTTCTCCAATATATCTGGTCGCCTTATCGAACCCTTGAGCCTCTCCGCCAACTACTGGTGACTCGGCTGCTGCAGAACGGTTTTCGAAACTTGATTGATTCTGGAGCGATCTGGGCGGAGGAGAATCGGGTCTGACAGCATTCTTTTCTTTAGTAACGACAAAGGTCGAGGTTCCGGTCTCAACTGAATCAAATGTGGCAGAATCTGACTGCTGTGGGCGGCGCATACGGGGTCGACTGAAAAATATCTCATCCATAGTGCTTTTGATTATAAACTGGGTAGCAAAAACCTGGAAAAGCAAACTCGGTAAGTATCCGTACATCCCTAAAGAAAAGGCGACAGAGCTGCTTATGTCATAAAAGGCCGAAATCAAAACAGAAAATATCGAACTTATGAGTAATCTGTAGCCCAGTCCGATAAAGACGATGGCAACCATTTGAATAGCGTTAGCCTGTCTGTACAGCACGAATGTCAGGAGCAGATAGAAAAGAAGCTCCAGGACGATATTAGTCGAAGAATAGTCCTGCAGATAAGTTCCGAGTCTTTCCGGAAACAACATCAATGGCACGACCAATAAAATTAGCGAATACAACAGTAGTCGTTTTGTAGCTTCACCTGATAAGTTCATATAGCACCTGCTGTTTTTGCATAATTTGACATCAGTCCCTCGATTTTCATGCGAACATTGCCCAAATTAGCTTTTTTACCTGCCACAAAAATGAAAATGCCTTTTGAATTCTGATTTATATAAAAAGTTGATTCTGCTGCTTCAATAAGAACATTTTGCACGTTGCCAAAGGAGTTATTGACAAGTTCACTGCTCAGCATTTTCCATATTTCCGACAAAACTGCTCCGCAGTCATTTACTTCCAGGGGGCTTCTCCATTCCGAATCAGCTACCAGACCATCCTGGCTGACAAGCATAGCGCCCTTTAGTCCTTTTATGGCCAGAGCTCCGGTAAGAATGTCATGCAGTTCAAATGGCTTGCTCGTCTCAGTTTCTGTTTCATCAATTACAGACGGTGAGTCTGAGCTGCTGCCCGAGGGACCTTCGCTAACTATGGTCTCGTCCAGATAAGCATTTTGTTCTTCCGGAATTTTCTGTGCAATCTCCAGTAGTTTTTGAATCTGAGGATTTTCCGGGTCACGGCTGCTGAGTTCTTTCAACAGTTTTATGGCTTGTGAAAATTCGCCTTTATAGATGTAAATTTCCGACAGCAGCAGTTCCACAGAGCGGGTACGACCGTCGAGATCGGCTGCACGTTTGGCTTCTATCTCAGCCCAGTCATATTGACCGCGGTCGAGATTTATTTTAGACATAACGACATGAGCAGAGCCGTAATCGTCATGTACTTTCAGTCCATTTTTACACACTTTAAAAGCCAGATCTAGGTCTCCCTTTTTGCGATATGCCTCTGCCAAGGCAGCAAAAATTTGTGAGTTAGGGTCAGAGTCCAAAATCCTCTGACATTTCTCTATTCTATCATCTAATTCAGATACAGTCGCCATAAAAACAAACACTCATTGTAACTTGTTTTGCCATAAGTTCTTGCGCAATTAAAAATTCCACCTTGCGCCTACTTTTTTCAATTAAGAATTTAAGCCAAATAACAAATATATTTTCAACTTAGCGTATTTCTAGCGCTAAAAACTCCAAATGCAAATAGTCCGGACATCAATAGCAGCATTAATGGAGTAAACAGCTCCGGCAGACTGAAAAACTCCATTGCCGAACCGATACTTGCCAGCTGGCTGATGGCCAGAAGTGCGAAACCAAGGAAAAACATCTGCCAGCTCCTGCTCAGATAACCGCCTTTGACCTGTCCCATTACCTGGAAAGAACCAAACAAACAGGCTCCGGCAACGATCAATACGAACAGGCTGAACATCGTTGGCGGACTGGCTATAACTGCCAGGTTAGCGGCCTGGACATCGCTGCCCATCGCGCCACTAATTAAAACTGCCATAAATAAGCTCTTTTTCATCTTAATCACCTCGTACCATATGAACTACTTTTTCTGCCCTTTTTAAGGATCTATAGTAATCGTTTTCTATTCCATATTTCTTGACTAAATCTCGCTTCTTTGCCAGCGGCTCGGATATTTCTCTTTTTACTCCGTTAAGCGTGCTCCGGAAAGGACCTTCGCCCAAAATCATGAATACATATTCCAGCTGTTCGGTGAGCATGCTGGTTAAGCCGCTCAGCAATACGTGCACCCGGATATGAGCAGGAATCGATCTGACCGCACTAAGAAATTTTTCCTGCGAGGGCATCAATTCTGAACCCGGATCTAACCCCGGGAAATAACTCAAAATTCCTGAGCGATATTGAGAAGCAAAGCTTGAAAATCTGGTGTTGTTTTCTCCCAGCAGATCTTCTACAGTAGTCCGAATCCTGTAAAAGGCGTTACTGAACAGATGAAAAATCAGAGTCAGAACCGCTTCTTCTTCATCCTGTTTTTCTTCAGTACTTTCTTCACGTTTGCCGGTTACTTCTATCAAATTCCCTAATATCAACTTGTAAACTGCACGACAGGTGACGAACTCTCCAAAAGGCGAACATTGTATCATTTCCGGCAGAGTTCTTTCGCCATTTATCATAGACAGCACCCGAAATTCTTCCATGGTCAGTCTGACTTCATCGCTATTTGTTTTGGGCGAAGCGGCTACGGACAACATCATTTCGTCCGGCGGCAGAACTTTTTGAATTTCCAGCCACTCATCAATGCGGCGGGTACCTTCCATGACGATACTCATGGTGGTAAGCTCTACCAGAAAAGGCGCATTTTTGGGACCGGTACCTTCGTGGAAAACGAAGTTTCCTTCTTGCCAGGAAAACAAATTATAGACTATTTCTTCAATTTGAAATTTCAGACACTCAGCGATTTCATCTTTTTCGAAAAGGTTCATGTCCACCAGCGTAGTACCCAGCTGTCTGCCGGTCTGCTTGTGCAGAGTAATAGCGCGCTCCAGCTGGTCTTTGGAAAGTTTCCCCTTACGCAGCAGCATATTGCCCAGCAAATCTTCGGTAGTATTCAGTGAAGAGGCGTAAATAATATTGCCGTTTTTAAAAGCTATTTCCTTTTGCCTGGCGCTGGTGTTTACTTCCAGAACTCCTGTCTTCTTGCCCGTTGACAACAGCTGCAGGATATCCGAGAACGAGACTGTTTTTAAATTTCCTGACAAACTCATATTTTTTCCCTCTGACAGACCCTATCTTATTGAACGCTCCCTCAATAGGGCTCAATTCCCTTTATTTATCGGGTATTTCAGGGGATAACTTAAGGTAGAATCATCAAAACTGAGAGACTTGGAAACTACTGTCAGTTTCGTTCTTAAGCATAATCCGGCAGCCTCCGGTTTGCCCGATATCCGTAACTATTTTTTCATATTTTTCAGCAGGCAAAAAACCAGCGTCTTTCTGCTCAATTCTTGAACAGACCAGCTGCTCTAAGTTGCTTTGACTTTTGATAATATCTTCAATTTCTGAGCGGGCTATCTTACTTCTGCCGCAGTAAATGACCAGAGACGGCTTTGCCAGGTAAACTTTATTATTCCCGGACAGAATATTCTCATTTGCTATGAGTATCGATGTATTATCTAATTCAAGTTCTATGAGACCTTTCGAGGGATAATAGCCCGGCCATGATTTCTTAGATTTCTCCGCCGGAAACGATTCGATTTTGATTGTGCGGTAATTTACAAAAAGTGTCCGTCTGATATCCGAAAAGCTCTTTTTTATCCTGGCGTCTACCATAATAGATTTGGCCTGATAGCTAAGGCAAAGTCTGTAGATGTCATCGATTGCGCCATACTCCGCTGACATCACAAATACCCGGCCGAGCCCTTCCACCCCTAATTCATCAAAGGCCGAGCTGAAAATTCGTTCATCTATTGGGTATGGTTTCCGGGTCAGGCCGCTGATTATCAAGTCCGGCAGCCGGCTTTGATTTTGATAAATCAAAATTGCACTGCCGCCGGGAATGTTAAAAATATCAACCGTGCAAAAATTATTATCACGGCCGGCAGCAGAAACCAAGCTGCTAAAGAGGGCAATACTAAAAATTATGGCAGTTGCAAAAACTGTGGTGCGTCGCAGCAATTTGCTGCTTAAAGAGAACGCAGCCAGAACCAGCAGACCATAGAATAAAATTACTGCCAGAGCAGAAACATCGCCGGTATTGATAATTAGGCTTTGCTTTTCTCCGAACAGACTTAAAAAGTAAAGCACTAATTGCATAAAAGAATCCAGAAGCGAACCAAAGAACACCCCTAAGATTGGCAGGATTAAATCCAGCAGGAGAAGCAGCAGCACACCCACCACAGCGATTGAAACAAGCGGAATAATTACTAAATTAGCAATTACAGAAATAGCCGGTACTTTCCCGAAATAAAGTGCAATCAGAGGCATTGAGAATAGTTGAGCAATCAGCGAAATCATAAACGGCAGCAGCAACCAGCGGTACCAGGCTCGGTGATTAACAGCTTCAAAAAGCTTGGCTGCTCGGGGCGTTACAAATATCAATCCCCAGGCAGTTACAAATGAAAGCTGAAAGCCAACGCTGAACAATTGAGTCGGCGCCGCCAGAAGAATTATCATGGCGGCAGAAGCAATTATCTGATTTAAGTTGTAGCGGCGCTCAAAAACATTTGCCAGTAAAATTAAAATAGCCATCACTGAGGCTCTTATCACCGATGGCTCTCCATACGACAGCAGTGCAAAGAGCATAACACAGATCATTAAAACCAGAGCCCGTCTCTTTCTGGGCAGGGCTAAGGGACGAAGAACAATTATCAAAAAGAAAATAACCAAAGCCACATTCGAGCCCGACACAGCCAGAAGATGCAGCGTCCCCGAATTTCTGAACCAGCGGTAGACATCCGGCGGAATTTCTCTGGTCTCACCAATCAAAAAACCGGCCGAGAGCGAGGCGGCAACTTCCGAAAGATTTCGTGAGAGGCTTTCTGAAATTTCCTCACGCAGTAAATCAACATAGGCAATAATACCTCTCCCCCCAGGCTTACCCACTCGAACGTTTAAAAGAGTCGGCAAATAGACAATGCCATGGATGCCTCGGTGCCTCAAGTATCTGCCGTAGTCAAATCCACCCGGACCATGCTGAGATTTAACAGGATATATAGTTCCCCAGAACTCTACTTTATCCCCCCGCTGCAAGGCGGTAGTTGTCTTTGATAGTTTCAGGAGGATGCCGCCTTTGACCGGAAAATTTGTACCGTTGCCGAGCGAGTCAATGGCAATTGTAAGTTCGGTTCTGTTATGCTTCAGCTCCGGCCAGTCAGCAACTTCTCCGTATATTTGATAGGTTTGCTTCTCCGAAATAAATCGGGCAACATGATTTGAACCAAAATTATAGGTCTTAAGACCGTAATGAAAACCGCTGAAAAAAAAGAGACAAAGAGCAAATAAGATAATCGAAAAGCGGGCTGACTCTCTCTTATACAGAACCAGTCCGCCAACAAACGAAATCAGACAGAATAGCAGCAAAAGCCAGCCTGCCGGGCGGACAAAATCAGTAAACAGAATTCCGGCCACTACCGGAATCAGAAAAAAAAGACCAGGGTATTTTTTTAGCACTGCTACTTACGGAAAATAATTTTCAGGATCCACTTGCCGATTTTAACGGCTTCTGAGACCTGAAATATAAGACAGAAAATAAAATATGCAACGCCCCCGACAGAAAGAATAGAGATCAGCTCAGCTGCCCTGTTTAAAACCTCAAATTCAATTGAAAAGCTGAAGTGTGTAATTTTGGCCAGATAAAAGGCCAATATTGCCGCCAGGACGACTCTGAAGAGATTCAGCAGAATTTTTCCCCAGTTAATTTTAATCTGCTTGGATGATAAAAAGACGAGTAACAAAGTTGCGTTTAAGAGACCGGCCAGCGATGTAGCCGCTGCCAGACCGGCAAAATCCAGCACCTGAATCAGGGGGTAATACAAGAGTAAGTTGACCACAACTGTCACCAGAGATACCCGCATGGGCAGGCGGGAATCACCAAAAGCATAATAGAAAGGAACGACAACTCTTACCACTGCGAAACCTATCAAGCCATAGGAATAGTGCAATAATGCCAGCGATACTTTGGCAGTATCGATCTCATCAAACGCTCCCCACTGATAAATCAATTTGATTATCGTCGGCGCAATCAGTGCCAGCGCTACCGCCGATGGTATCACAATAAAAAAGTTTAGTCCGATAGCCTGCTGAAAAGTCTTGTCTAAGTTCTCAAAATCTTTTCTGGCAACCAGTTCAGATACCTTGGGGAGAGCGACTGTTCCCAGGGCAACGGCAAAAACACCCAGAGGAAAATGCATTAATCGAAAAGAGTAATTTAGGTAAGACAAGGCCCCTTCAGCTAAAAATGAGGCCAGCAGAGTGCTGATCAAAATATTGACTCTTCCGGCCGAGAGCCCGATTACCATGGGCACAAAGAGCTTGGTAATCCTTTTTATGCCTTCGTCTAAAAAGTTAAGGCTGGGATAAAAGCGGTAGCCGGTTTTAAAAAGCGCCGGTAGCTGAATTGCCAGCTGTGCCACCCCTCCGACAACCACACCGATAGCAAGTGCATATATAGGCTGCTCAAAAAACCGGTGAAAAACCAGAACAGTCAGGACCGTGCCGAGATTGAAAAGAGCCGGAGAAATGGCCGGAATTGCGAATTTTCCATAAGAGTTCAGCATCCCCATCGTCAGCGAAGACAAAGAGACAAGTAGCAGATAAACCATCATTATTCTGGTCATGTTTACTGTCAGATCGAACTTTAAGGGGTCAGCTGTAAAGCCGTTGGCCGAGATATATACTATTGCCGGAGCCGCTATTATGCCCAGCAGCACAATCAGCCCAACAAAAAGCAGAATCAAAGTCGCTACAATATTTGCCAGGCTTCTGGCTTCAGTTTCCGACTCATTCACCAATTTTTGCTTAAAAACAGGCACAAAAGCCGAAGATAAGGCCCCCTCGGCAAACATATCCCTGAGCAGGTTGGGAATCCTGAAAGCCACCACAAAAGCGTCTGTGGCAATTCCCGCCCCGAAATAGAAAGCCATTACCTGTTCCCGCACCAGCCCCAGAACCCGGGATATAGCTGTTGCCCCCGATACGGAACCGGCTGTTTTGGCCAGAGAACTCTCTTTTTTATTAACTGTTGACAATTTTTGATAAAAGATTAGATTTGTCGGGCGAAATAAGATAACAAATGTTTAGAGGAACAAAATAGTGCCACTTCATAAATCTTGTATTAAGCGGGTAAAAACCTCGGCCAAAGCGCGCGAGCGCAACCGGGGCAAACGCAGCCGACTTCGGGCAGTGATAAAAGAACTGCGACTGGCAACCAGCAAAGACGAAGCTCTGAAGCTTTATAAGCAGGTCACCCGTCTTCTGGACCGGGCGGCAGCTGACGGCCTTATTCATAAGAAGAATGCCGATAGAAACAAGTCCAGGTTTGCTGCAGTTGTAAGCCGTATCGGTTAGTACCATTTTTCCTGCCAAAATTTTAGCTAATTTGACGAGCTGATTGATTTCATCAGCTCGGCTTTTAGTTGTGACTTTGCTTCTATACATTTGGCCTCAGCCGAGGCTACCTCTTCACCATTCTGCCTTACGGCCCGTGCTTCAGTAAAGAAAAGACGTCCCTTGCGACTGCGCACCCATCCGCTGATTTTGAGCTCTTCCCCGGTAATTATTGGTTTCTTAAAGCGAACTTTCATCTCGGCTGTAACGGCGTACTTGTTTTCTGCCAATATCGCCTTAATCATAACTTCATCTAACAATGAGGTAATTATGCCGCCATGGTAAATCCCCCGGTAGCCTTCGAATCGCTTGTCGGCTACAACAGTGGTTATGGCTTCACCATTCTCAAAGTAAAATTTTGCTTTTAGTCCAAAGTCGTTGTCATCCCCGCATACGAAACAGCCGGGATATTTTATGATTTCATTCATTAGTCTAAAAGAATCTAAAAATCCTATTTTGGGCAAATAAAAAAGCCCGGTAGTCAGCCGGGCTTTAAATATAAAATAAAGTCTTTTCTTATTGTGACGGAGCAATACATATCTGGCCGGTATAAGACCAGGAGGTGGTTCCAGAAATAGCGCCAACACTGATTGAACCGTCTGTAAACTGGATTGAGAAACTCCAGTCACTGGTTACAGGACTACCGCTATCTTTACTATAAGTCATGTTGGCAGTTACCCCGATTGTGCCGCTTGAAGGACAATTCTGCAGCCAGCCGCCAGGAACTTCGGAAATTGCCAGATTGGATACCGTTCCCTCGACAGAAATATCTCTCCAGACAGTAGAGTCTACAGTTACCGTCTTTATGGAAACATCAATACTGTGAGAACCGCTGACGGTAGCGCTGCCTGAACCCAAATTATCCAGAGTCAGAGCAACGACGCCTGAGTAATCGGTAAAACTTACAGTAGTGTCGATAGTGCTTTCTGCCCACATATGCTTAAAAATCAGTGTTTCGGTACTGTTATTATCCTGCTGAGGCTGACCAAGATTATCCAGGAATTGAATGGAGTCCTTAAATGACGTCGTTTTTCCTGAAAAATTACCGGTCCAGGTAACAATATGCCAGCCGTTTTCATAGACATAATCAGCACTTACGGAATC
>JADFLZ010000184.1 GCA_022564135.1 Candidatus Zixiibacteriota bacterium | reverse complement strand
GATGCGATTCGTTCAAGTTAGAATGCCGCTGATGATTAGCAAAACATATTAGGAATCTTAGAGGAAAGAGAATTTGCGATTATCTTCTCCAAATCTGACTCATAATTGCTTGAAAATCGCCTTATTCACACTATCTCTTTTATTAATCAGTTTAAATACTACGCTAGCACAGGATACAGAAACAGCTCCTGATACTGCTGTCACTATCGAAGAAGCCCTAGACTCAGCCAATATAGCTCCTCTTCCAGCTGCCAATGTTATGGTGGCAGACCTCCCCAATGATAAAGGCGGGGCTGTTTTAGTCAGCTGGGATTTGTCTCCCGACGATGACGGTAACGGCAAAGTCTCAGGCTATCTGGTTCAACGCTCAGAATCCAAAGACGGCCCTTTTGAAACAGCCGGTAATGCAGTTCGTGGCGCTACAAAATTTACTGACAATAAGACTGATGATGACAAAGTTTATTTCTATAAAGTAGCCGCCTATTTTGAGTATCTGGACGCAGCCGAGGAAAAAATCAGAATAACTTCAGCAGCTACTGTGACCGGCCCGGTGCAGTCGTCTGCTCAATGGTTTAACATGAATCGCCTATACGTGCTTTTGTTTCTGCTCTTTGTGGCCGGAGCGATTATTTTTTATATCGAAAAGGCCAAAAAAGGGGACAAAATATACATTCGTAAAATTGCCGGTATTGATGCTGTCGATGAAGCAGTCGGCCGGGCTACCGAAATGGGCAAAAAGATTTTCTACATCCCCGGCATTCAGGATATGAACGATGTCCAGACGATAGCCTCCATCGCCATACTTGGGCGTGTAGCCCAGATGGCCGCCGAATACGATACCTGGCTGGAAGTTCCCGTTTCGAAATCGATGGTACTGGTGACTGCCCGGGAAGCGATGAAAGAAGCCTACACCAAAGTTGGCCGCCCCGATGCACTTCAGGATGGGCAGGTGCACTATCTGACAGATGACCAGTTTGGCTATGCCGCCGCAATCGACGGCATGATTGTACGTGAAAAACCGGCTACGATTTTTTACATGGGCGCATTTTTTGCCGAATCTCTCATTTTGGCAGAAACCGGTAACTCTGTCGGCGCCATTCAAATTGCAGGCACGGCCATGCCGGCCCAGCTGCCGTTTTTTGTAGCGGCCTGTGATTACACTCTCATTGGTGAAGAATTATTTGCGGCCTCGGCCTATCTGTCCCGCGAACCGCGTCAATTGGGATCGCTCAAAGGACAGGACATGGGCAAGGGGCTGTTTATTTTGTGCATTATTGTTGGCGTTATATTGGCAACTTTTGATATCTGGGACATGAGCGTAATTTTCGTCTCGAAATAGAGAGAAAACAGGATTAACGGAAATATAGAGATATGATGTAAATGAGAAGACAGATTCCAATATTAATTACGACTATTGCAGGTCTGGTCTTTGCAATCAGTTATTTTATTCCCCATGACCCCTTTGGGGAATCGGAATTAATTTTTGGCGACTGGATTGCCATTGTACAGGCTTTTGCGGTCTGGCTGGGAGCGCTGAATCTTCTCAAAATTTCGTTTGAAAAAATCAGCAAGAAAACCGTCGACTGGCCTTACGCTGTCATAATTATCGTATCGCTCATAGGAACTCTGGCTGTCGGTTTTTACGATGGCTATTCCGGCATGGCGCAGGATCCTCAGATTTCTTTCCGTGACCCGGGTACAAATTTTGACTGGCTCTATCGGTTTATATACACGCCGCTTTCGGCCACAATGTTTTCGATGCTGGCCTTTTTCGTGGCCTCGGCCTCATACCGTGCTTTCCGTGCCCGTAATGTGCAGGCGACTCTGCTCTTGATAGCCGGCTTTTTCGTGATGGGCGGCAGAGTTCCGCTTTTTGATATGATGATTTCTCCAATAACTGATTTCCCTGTCTTTAGCTGGTTCGCCGACTGGATAATGACCTACCCCAACACCGCCGGACAGCGCGCCATCATGATAGGCATCGCACTGGGGATTATGTCAAGCTCGCTCAGAATCATTCTGGGCATAGAGCGCTCTCATATCGGCGGAGGGAGCGGTTGATGTTAAGTACTGTTGCCATGGTTTTAAGCGCCATGGTTGGCCTGTCGCTGATCTACTTGCTAGTCAGGACGATTCAGGGACATCCCGTAGAAAGAAGAGTTGTTTTTATATACATTGGCTTGGCAGTCGTCCTGCCGCTACTTATGAATAAGACGCTGCCGCTGCCTATCACCAAAGATGTTATAAAATTTTATGACCAGCTGGAAAAATTGCAGCCCGGTTCCAAAGTGCTCTGTGCTTTTGATTATGACCCGCCCTCGGCGCCGGAACTTCAGCCGATGGCAGTAGCATTCTTGAAATACGCTTTCAAAAATGATTTAAAAATTATAATTATGGGGCTTTGGCCGCAGGGACCGCAGCAAGCTCAGCAGGCAATAGAAGAAGCGATGCTGGACCCGATTATTGCAGCTAAAAATCTGGTGCAGGGTGAAGACTGGGTCAACCTTGGCTTTCAGTCCGGCAATGAGTTTGTTATTCAGTCGATGGGGACAGAATTCAAACGAATGTTTCCCAAGGATAACCGGCATATTGCTTATGGAGATATCCCGCTGCTTCAGGACGTTGTAAATTTCAGCAATGTTGATTTCGTAATTAATTTCAGCGCCGGCAAGCCCGGGACATCCGAATGGGTACAGTTTGGAGTTGACCGCTTTGGATTTGAAATGGTAGCGGGCAATACGGCCGTGCAGGCGCCGATGATGTACCCTTATCTTCGCACCGGACAATTAAAAGGCTTGCTTGGCGGCATGACCGGCGCTGCAGAATTTGAAAAAATATTAAACGAAAAAGGCAAGGCCAGCACTTTTCTTCTGGCGCAGACTTTTGCTCACGCTACAGTAATTATATTTATAATAATTGGAAATCTGGCTTTCTTCAGCTCCAGAAAAAAGAAAATGGCAGGTACCTCATAATGACGGCCGGGTGGAATAGATAGTATGGAAATGCTCAGCATCTGGATAGCGGCAATATTGACCTTAGGGATATTCTCGTTTTTGTACAAAGACAATCCGCTTTACAAGGCCTGCGAGGCTTTGTTCGTTGGTGTCTCAGCTGCTTACTGGGCTATAGTATTTTATTTTGATAACATTTATAAAAAATTCTACGAAGGCGCTGTCACTGCCGAAGAACCGGATTATTTTCTGTGGATCGGTGCTATACTTGGACTTCTCTTTTTGTCAAGGCTTGTGCCAAAAATCGGCTGGGTTTCCCGATGGCCGATGGCACTTATTGTAGGTGCTACAGCTGGTCTTTATATGGTTGGATATTTTGTTTCAAATGCCATGAATCAAATTGGCAGCACAATTTCGGGCCTCATAGTATACGATGCCGCGACAGGCTTTGTCGCCTGGGGTGAAACATTTGGTAGCTTAGTTATTCTGGTTGGTGTTCTTTCAGGACTTGTTTACTTTTTCTTTTCCAAAGAACACAAAGGAGTTTTCGGGGCAACGGCCAAAGTCGGCACCTGGTTTTTAATGGTTACTTTCGGTGCTTCGTTTGGTTACACTGTCATGAGCCGGATGTCACTACTGATCGGACGCGTTGATTTTCTGTTGGGTGACTGGTTACATATATTAAGATAATGAGAAACTACTTGGAAAAAATGAAAGCATCAAGAGTACTGCTATTAGTTTTAGTATGCTCATTACTATTGGTTTCGTTTTCGACTTCTCTGTTGGCACAAACAGACAGCGACACTGACACTCCGGCTGATTCGATTCCGGCCATAGCTGCCCCCGCTCAGGTAACCGACCTAAAAGCTTTTGACACCGACAACGACCATGGCCATTCAATAACCATCGAATGGACGCTTTCGGCTGATGACAGCGCCGGCGCTAAGAGCGTTATCAGCTATGAGATAATGCGTTGGGAGCCGTTCGTCAGAGACAGCGTCATGGCTGCACGTGACTCACTCGGCTGGGTGCAAGCAAGGATCAATAAGTTCGAAAAAGAGATTCCTCTGGCTGAAGAATCACTTGATGAAGTACTAACAGGGCAACCGCTTCTGGATTCGCTTTCTTTCCTGGTCGCATATGACGAAAAAGACACTTCTTTTGTTTTAACTTCGGAATACGTAGATAAAACGCTGCGAGATACTATAGCAGCTATGAAACGTGACTTGCCAGTTCTAAAGGTTCGTGCCCCACTACTTCCTGCCCGGTTTGACAGTTTGCTTATCTTGCTCCCAAAAGAGTACGGTAAGTATCCTGACGCGACAATTGGAAGATTTGATTCCGTAGGTACAGCAGTCTCCGGAGTAACTTCACATGAAAACTCCAGTGCTGTAGATAGTCGATCACCCGGTTTCATACCTGATTTTATTGATTACTACTATAGAATTGATGTACAAACAAGTGATCCGAACATCAGAACAACTTCGGAAATCGTCGGCCCGGTGCAAAGTTCTGGCCAGTGGTTTAATAGCGGTTTGGTACCTGTTCTTATCGCTATTTTAGTTTTTACTATTCTTACCATGATTTTTGTACAACTCGCCAAAAAGGGTATGGCATTATATGTACGGCCTCTGGCAGGAATCGAAGCTGTCGATGAAGCTATCGGCCGCGCTACCGAAATGGGCAGGCCTATTCTGTACGTCTTGGGACTGGGCTCGGCTGCTGATATTGCTACTATTGCCTCATTTACAATTTTAGGACGAGTTGCTAAAAAAGTTGCCGAGTATCAGACTGAGCTTAATGTTCCCTGCTACGACCCGATTGTCATGGCCGTTGCCCAGGAGGTTGTCAAATCAGCCTTTATTGATGCCGGTCGTCCCGAAGCCTATAAAGATGACATAGTACACTTCATAACAAATTCCCAGTTCGCTTATGTAGGCGCGGTTAACGGTATCATCATGCGTGACCTGCCGGCTACAAACGTATATATGGGTAAGTTTTTTGCTGAGTCGCTGATACTTGCCGAAACCGGCGCAGTCGCAGGCTCAATACAGATAGCGGGAACAGATGAAATCCCGCAGATTCCGTTTTTCTTTGTCGCCTGTGACTACACTTTAATTGGAGAAGAACTGTTTGCAGCCTCGGCTTATCTCGGGCGCGAGCCGGAACTATTAGGCTCTCTTAAAGCTCAGGACTATGCCAAGGCGGTTTTGCTGGCCAGCGCGATTATCGGTATTCTTTTGATAAATATTTTCCCTGAATATGGTGAAACGTTTAAAAGCTGGTTTGAGGTTATTGACTAAACTGGAATAATTATGAAAAGACAGTTACCACTCATACTCGTTTTTGTTTTT
>JADFLZ010000009.1:13663-19268 GCA_022564135.1 Candidatus Zixiibacteriota bacterium | reverse complement strand
TATCTGTTTCCCTGCCAGGGTTATTCGGCGATATGGGACAAGAGATTCGGCAGCTCCTTTGACCCGACCCGCTCTAACGTCTATGCTTTGTACCGGTCTGGTATTAATACTGCCGACCCGTTTTTATTGATTCATGGCGCGGTTCTTCGCAGCTATGGCTATGCGCCGTTATTTTTGACCGAAGGATTTGCCAACTATTTTTCTCTGGCGATAAGCAGTATGAAAAAAGCCGTGGCAGATAAAACAAACCTGCCGCTGGGCGACATGCTGAGCACGAGCAGTTACTTAAAGGCAGACCCGCTGATCGCCGATGTAATTAGTGCCACGTTTGTCCGCTATCTGATTGATGAATATACTTTTGACAAGTTTGTGCTTCTTTATGAAAAAGCAGATGATATCAATCTCAGGCAGCTTTTAAATAATATCTATGAGATGCCGCTAAGTGAGCTTGAAAAAGGCTGGCTCGATTATGTAGATACTGTCACTATAGAAAACAGGCAGTACGGACAATTTGCTCAGCGTGCCGAGCAGATGTTTAATTACCCGTTGATGCTTGAGTATACTAAAAAGTATGCAGAGGGGTCTGTTTCAAAAAAAGATTCTCTTTACCGTTATAATCAGTTGTCACGCGCGTATTTTTTTAATGGCGACTATTACAACGCTTCGGAGACTCAGGAACTTCTGGTAAAAATAGATTCGCAGAATTATGATTCCTGGCTTGGCCTGGCAACTTTTCGAATGATGAATGGTGAAATCGAGATCGCTTCTGCTGATTTAAGAAAGTCACACTCCCTGGATTCGCTCAACGCCATAGTGGGTTTCAACCTGGTACTTAATCAGCTGCTTTTGGGTGACACCCTTTTGGCTGTGCAGTCGTTAAGTGATTTGATTGGCAGAGGTAAGGCCGGACAAATTCAGGCAGAATGCAGGGTAATGCTGGGAGATATATTAAAAGACTCGGACAAACCCGAAGACACTATGCAGGCGCGTGATTATTTTACAGTAGCACTTTCAATATTCTCACAGCAGCAGCAAGCCAATCCGGCTCTGCCCACTCCCTATATGTGGTCGGGAATTGCTTTGATTGGTCTGGGTGATACCGAAAACGCTGCGGACCAGCTGGAGCTGGCCTTGTTTTTAGAAAGCCGTCCGTTTTATATTGGTATGATCAATTTATGGCTGGGCAAAACTGCCGACATTTCAAATAACAGAGAAGCTGCCGAAGATTATTACAGTCAGGTCTTGTCAGCGGAGTCGGCCTTGTATCATCAGGATGAAGCCCGCCGGCTGCTCGAAAAACCGTTTAGACGATAGCAGGATATATGTTCAGTTTTTTGAATGCCGGATTCTTACTTGCTGCAGCGGCGGCTTTGATTCCGCTTATCATTCATCTATTCAGCAAAAGAAAAGTTAAACTGATTGAGTTTTCATCGCTGAAACATTTAAAAGCGATGCAGCGGCGGCAGGTACGGCGTTTAAAAATAAGACAGCTGCTGCTGCTTATTTTGCGCATGCTGATAATCCTGATAGTAGTGCTGGCTTTTGCTGAACCGACCACGACCGGAGGCAATATCGGCTCGCACGCTTCGGTTTCGGCTGTAATTATTTTTGACAACTCTGCCTCAATGAACCGCTATGTCAAAGACGGTAATCTATTTGACTTGACCAAAGACAAGGCCATAGAGCTGATGCAGAGCTTTGGCGAAGGTGACCAGATCGCAATTGTCAGCACAGGAATCAGTTCGTCAGAAAGCGGCAAAATTGAATTCTCCAGTCCCGCCGCGGCCAGTGAAAAAATTCGGCTTATTGCTCCGGGATATGGCCCGACCAAATTAGAGTCTGGACTTAGAAACGCACTGGAACTACTAAATAAGGCTATAAACTTAAACAAAGAAATCTATCTGCTTAGTGATCTTCAAAGAAATTCCCTGCCCCGAGAACAACTAACTGCCGATAGCAGCGTCAGCCTCTACTTTGTGGAGCTGGCGCTTGGAGAAAACGACAACCTGACTGTTTCTGGTGTTAGCTTAGGTGGCAAACTCCTTATCCCCGGCCAGCCCTTTGAGATAACGGCCACAATAAAAAATCAGGGCGGCAGATTTCATGACGATGTCATTGCCTCTTTGTTTGTCAACGGCAGCAGAGTATCTCAAGTTTCTGTAAAGATAGCAGCCGGCAAAGAAAAGGTGGTTAGATTTAGTCACACTTTGTCGCGCGGCGGCTTTCATTCGGGCTTAGTGCAGCTCTCAGATGACAAATTTGCTGCTGACAACAGCTGCTATTTCAGTTTCAATATACCGGAACAGTTTAATGTGCTGATAATCGATGGCGATCCGATAAGCGACCTGATGCAATTAGCCCTGGTGCCGTCGCAGACAACCGGACAGTATTGGTCAGTTAAAAAAGCCCGGCCGGATAATCTTCTGGGCCTGAATTTTCGCGACTATGATGTTGTCATACTGGCCGGTGCCCCCAGTCTTGACAATTCGATAGTTTCCAAACTCAAACTTTTTGTCAAAAGCGGCCGCTCGCTGTTTATCAGCTATGGCGAGGCAACCGACATCACCGCTTTTAATGAGACCTGGGGCGAACTTACCGGAGTTGAATTTGAGGCCCCTATGGATAAAAATTTCAGCGGCGCCGGCTATTATTCGCTCGGTTATATAGATATAAATCATCCGGTTTTCTCAGTTTTTAATCTGGATGAAAACAAACTTCCGAATCTAAAATTCTTCACCCTTCCGAAAACGCACACAACAGGAAAGAGTAAAGTCATAATGCGTTTCACCGGAGACAGGCCGGCTCTGATTGAGAACAGTTATTTTTCGGGACGGGTGCTGACCTTTGCCGGACCGATGTCCCCGGCCTATAGCGACCTGGCCGGTCACGCTTTCTTTGTGCCCTTCATGGCCAGAATCAGCGAATACTTAGCATCGCAGCTCTCTGCTGTGGAAACTGAATTAAGAACAGGCAGCAGTCTCTCCAGAAGTTTTTCTGCCAGCGGGGCTCTGAACCAGTCGATTGAACTTGTCAAACCGGATTCCTCGGTGCTCTATCTGGCCCCGGAAGAAGGACAGGGCGCCGTAACTTATAATGTAGCTTCAGCGAACTTACCCGGAATTTACCGGGCCTTCTTCGACCGCCGAGAGGTTGACAGATTTGCTGTCAACATTGATCCGCTGGAAGGTAATCTTTCTGCGGCATTACCAGAACAATTCGCGGAAGCTTCGGGCCTTGACAATTATCATGTTCTTAAAAATTCAGCTGTTCTTCAGGCAGAGATTGCTCAGTTTAGATTCGGTAAAGAACTCTGGCAGCTCTTTTTGTGGATTGCAGCGTTTCTGATTTTGATTGAGCTGCTATTGTCACGCTCAGCTCCTGCCCGGGAAGAACAATGACTCTTCTGACAGCGGATAGTCTGTCCAAGAAGTTTGCTGATAAAGTCATACTGGACAAGATATCGTTTAGCATCAATGCAGGCGAAAGAATCGGGCTGGTCGGAAAAAACGGCACCGGCAAAACTACTCTGTTTGAAATTCTGATGCGTAATATCTCCCCGGACGCAGGTTCCCTAAATATCGCTAAAAACTGTCTGATTGAATACGCCGTGCAGGAAAACGTACAGTCAAAAGAGCTGAGCCTCTTTGAATTTGTAGCTGCCGCGCGCAGCGACTTGCTGAAACTTAAAGAAGAAATTGAAAAGTTAGAACATCTGGTAAGCATAAATCCTGAGGATAAAATAAAGCTTGAGAAACTTGGAGAGCTGCACAACAGGTTCGAGACCGGCGGAGGTTTCGGCCTTGAAAATCATATTACAGCTATACTTGACGGTCTGGGCTTTGAACCAAAACGCCATCAGGACCAATTAAAAAAGTTTTCCGGAGGAGAAAAAAACAGGGCGGCGCTGGCCAAGCTTCTGGCCGGCAACGGCAATCTGATGTTGCTGGATGAACCCACCAACCATCTCGATATAGAAACCACCATCTGGCTTGAAGAATTTATTAACAAGAGTGATAAAGCTTTCATAATAGTTTCGCATGACCGCGCCTTTTTGCAGGCGACTGTCAGTAAAATCTGGGATTTGACATTAGGCCGGCTGGAATTTTACAGCGGCGGCTTCGACAAGTTTCTTAGCGAGAGAATAAAACGCAGAGAGATTCAGCAGCACAAGTTCATTCACCAGAGGCAGGAAATTGAACGTTTAGAAGAATATATCAGACGAAATATGGCCGGACAAAAAACCAAGCAGGCACAGTCGAAAATGAAATACCTGGCCAGAATCGAGCGGATTGAAGCACCTAAAGCCGATCGCGGTGGCGCCACTATCAGCATGGCAACTTCGGGGCGTTCCTTTGCGCATGTTGTTTCAGTGGATAACGTTACTTTAGCTTATGCTGATAATATTATAATCAAGCAGGCTGGTTTTGATCTGTTCCGGGGCGATAAAGCCGCGCTGATCGGCAGAAACGGTTCCGGAAAAACTACTATTCTCAAAGCATTGACAGGTGAACTTAGCGCCACGGCAGGTGAAGTTCGTATTGGCAATAACGTGGAGATTGCTTACTTTGACCAGGAACTGGAAAACCTCAATATGGAGCTGACAGTACTTGAAAGCGCCTGGCAGCTGGAGCCGCAGGCAGAGGCCGGCAAAATTCGGTCTTATCTGGCCCGCTTTGGTTTTTCCGGCGATGAATCACTCAGCAAAGTGTCGTCACTATCGGGCGGTGAAAAAACCAAACTGTCGCTGGCTTTGCTGCTGTATCATCCTGCTAATTTTATTATTATGGACGAGCCGACTAATCATCTCGATCTCGAAAGCCGCGAAGCTCTGGAGAAAGCCTTGCTCGAATATCAGGGTACATTTCTGATAGTCAGTCACGATAGATATTTTCTGGATAAAGTTGCCAACAAGATTTTGCATGTTGAAAATAGTTCTTTGAAAGCCTACGACGGCAACTATTCTGATTTCAAACAAAAGACAGCAGGCTCGGTACCAGCGGTCAGCAAGAAACCGGCAGGTTCAAAAAAAGCTTATCTGGCATTTAAAGAGAAATCAAAACGCAAATCAAAACATGTAAAAGAAATCAAATCAGCAAAAAGTAAATTAACTGAACTTGAAAAAGAGTTAATAAGAATCAAACTACAAATCGGTTCAGAAATCCCTAAAACTGACTGGGAAAAATTAAACGAAGCCTCAGAAAATCAAAGTGCGACCGAAGAAAAGATACTCCAGCTGATTGCCAGACTCGAAGAGTTAGAAGGGACGAAACTTGATTAAAGTATTGTCTGTATCAGGTTCACCGGTGGTTGACTCTTCGACAGATATCCTTCTTGAAACAATCGCGCAAAGTATCCAGTCATCTGTTCCGAAGACAAGCAAAGTTGAAATAAGTAAAATCAGACTAAACGATTTGATGTTTCTCCCCTGTCAGGCCTGCGGTAAAGCTCCCACCCCGAATTTCTGCTTTTTTGATGATGCCCTGACGGATGTTTATAAATTACTGGCTGAGTGCGACTGCCTGTTAGTCGGCTCCCCGATTTATTTTGACGCCGTCTCGGCACAGTTAAAAGCGTTTATGGACAGGTGCAATTGTTTTCGCCCGCC